>CAIYFF010000236.1 GCA_903925435.1 uncultured Planctomycetota bacterium
GTGTCGATCGTCCCCGGTTGGCACACGACGATCTTCCCGCCCTACTTCGTCGCGGGCGCCATCTTCTCGGGCTTCGGCATGGTGCTGACGCTCATGATCCCGGCGCGCAGCTGGCTCGGACTGCACGAGCTCATCACGCTGAACCACCTCGACAACATCGCGAAGGTGCTCCTGCTGACCGGAACGATGGTTGGCTACGCCTACGGGATGGAGTTCTTCATCGCGTGGTACAGCGGCTCGGAATACGAGCAGTTCTGCTTCATCAACCGCGCGTTCGGCCCGTACTGGTGGGCCTACTGGATCATGATCAGCTGCAACGTGATCAGCCCCCAGTTCTTCTGGGTGCGCAGCTTGCGTCGCAACCCCGCGTTCCTGTTCGTCGTGTCGATCTTCGTCAACATCGGCATGTGGTTCGAACGCTTCGTGATCACGGTGTCGTCGCTCAACCGCGACTTCCTGCCGTCGAGCTGGGCGTACTTCAGCCCGACGATTATCGACATCCTGACCTACGCCGGCAGCTTCGGTCTGTTCTTCACGTTCTTCCTCTTGTTCTGCCGCTTCATGCCAATCATCGCGATCAGCGAAGTGAAGGGCGTGATGCCAGAGGCGAACCCGCACCACGGTCACGACGACCACGGCCACGGCCACTCCGCGGCCCATACCCACTGAGGCACGAGGACAAGCAATGGCCAATCACTGGGGCATCGTCGCCGAGTTTGAGTCTCCCGCCGCGATCTACCACGCGGCGGAGAAGGTCACGGCGCAGGGCTACACCAAGGTTGACGCACACACGCCATTCCCGGTCCACGGACTGGACAAGGCGCTGCGTCAGGGTCCCAGCCACCTCGGCTGGATCGTCGTCTGCTGCGGCGCAATGGGCATCTTCCTCGCGCAGTTGATGATGTACTGGATGAACGCGGTCGACTACCCGTTCTGGGTGTCGGGCAAGCAGCCGTATGCGTGGCCGACCACGATCCCGATCACGTTCGAGCTAATGGTGCTGCTGTCTGCATTCGGCGCCGTCTTCGGCATGTTCGGCATCAACAAGTTGCCGCGCCTGCACCACCCGATCTTCAACCACAGCCAGATCCATCGCGCGACCGACGACCGGTTCTTCCTGTCGATCGAGAGCACCGATCCCAAGTTCGATCGCAATGCGACCGCAAAGCTCCTCGAGAGCATCGGCGCCAAGCACATCGAACTGCTGGAGGATGCATGAGCACGATCTCCAAGTTCGCATTGGCGCTGCTCGCGCTCGCGCTCGGCGCGTGCCGCGGCGGCACATCGACCTCCCCGCCGATCCACATCATCCAAGACATGGACTTCCAGCCCAAGCTGAAGACCCAGTCTGCGACGACGTTCGAGGGCTGGAAGGACGGACGCAGCATGCGGCTCCCGGTCGCAGGCACGGTTGCGCGCGGCTCGCTGCCCAACGCAACGCTGCTCCCGGATCCCAAGAACCCAGGCAAGGGCGTCGATGGCGCTTGGCTCGCGAAGAACCCGCTCGCTCTGACGGCGGAGTCGCTGGCTCGCGGCAAGGATCGCTTCGAGATCAACTGCGCGATCTGTCACGGCCAGTCGGGCCGCGGCGGCAACGGTGATCAAGGCCATGGCCTCGTCGGTCGGCGCTGGCCGGTGGCGGTTCCGAACTTCCACGCAGTCCAAGGCAAGGACAACCGCGTCGCCAACCTTACCGATGGCGAGTACTTCGAAGTGATGTCCAGCCCCGTCGGACGCAACACCATGCCGTCCTACGCCGCGCGCATCACCGTCGAAGACCGTTGGGCCATCGTCCAATACATCCGCGCCCTCCAGACCCTCGGGAACCAGTAAGCCATGACCGCGACCATGACTGCGCCGCCGATCGAAAAGGTGGCACCGAACCTCGTCACCCGCGTCAAGGACGGGGACCTGAAGGCCGGCCAAATGGCCATGCTCGGACTCGGCATCGCGTTGCTCGCCATCGCGTTCGCCACCGGACTGGGCGGCGACAAGGAGCACCAGGGCCGTTTCTGGTTCAGCTACCTGACGGGCTACATGGGCGTCCTCGGCATCACGCTGGGCGCTCTGTTCTTCACGATGGTCCAGCACATCACGCGCGCCGGTTGGAGCGTTGGCGTGCGCCGCGTAGCCGAGAACGTTGCCGCAGCGATCCCCGTGATGGCGCTGCTGTTCCTGCCAATCGCGCTGGTCGGCTTCGACCATCTCTACCACCACTGGGCTCACGCCAACGTGAACCCGGAGACGCACGCGGCGATCCTTCCCGGCCAACCGGGCTATGACCACGTGCTCGCGGGCAAGTCGGGCTACCTCAACAAGCAGTTCTTCTTCATCCGCGCGGGCATCTACTTCGCGATCTGGATCAGCCTCTCGCTGTTCTTCCGCCGCAATTCGCTCAAGCAAGACGAGACGGGCGATGGCGCGTTGAGCCTGAAGATGGCGCGCCTCGCAGCGCCTGGCCTGTTGCTGTTCGCGCTGTCGATCACGTTTGCGGCATTCGATTGGATCATGTCGCTGGACCCGCACTGGTTCAGCACGATGTTCGGCATCTGCTACTTCGCAGGCGGCTTCATGTCCTTCCTCGCGTTCACCGCGCTGCTCGCGCGCTGGATCCGCAGCAAGGGTTACCTCGGCGAAGTCATCAACACCGAGCACTTCCACGACATCGGCAAGCTGATGTTCGCGTTCATGGTCTTCTGGACCTACGTGAACTTCAGCCAATACATGCTGATCTGGTATGCGAACCTGCCCGAAGAAACGGTCTGGTTCGAGCATCGCAGGCACAATGGCTGGAGCTCGGTTGGCACGATCCTCGTGTTCGGCCACTTCCTGGTGCCGTTCGTGTTCCTGATGTCGCGCCACATCAAGCGCAACGGCTTCACGTTGAGCCTCGGCGCGGTCTTCCTGCTCGTCATCCACTGGATCGACATGCAGTATCTGATCCTGCCGCAAGCAGGGCACGGGCACGGCGCGGCACACGCGACGGAAGCGGTCGAGATCAGCAATGCTGGCCACCCGCCGTTCAGCCACGACCTCAACCTGTGGTTGCACAACATCCAGCCGAACGACGCCCTGTGCTACTTCGGCATGCTGTGCCTCGTCGCGGGCATCGCGATCCTGTTCGTGCGCAAGAACAACCTCGTCCCGCTGCGCGATCCGCGCCTGTCGGAGACGCTGCACTTCCAGAACATCTGACCCGCGAGGAACACGACGATGGGCCACGCTAACGCAACGCACACGCACAACGGCGCTCGCCCCGAGCCGCATGATCCCGAGCACGACATCGACGCAAAGTCGACGGCGGTTTGGGTGCTCGGGTCCTCGGTAGTGCTCTTCATCTCGCTCTACTTCCTGATGCCGCTGTTCGACGTGGTGATGACCGCGGAACGCAACCGCAAGATCAACCTCGTCCCAACCGAGGAACTCGACGCGGCCCGCGCGACGGAGAATCAGTTCCTCCGTGGCGGCAAGAAGACGATCGAGCAAGTGATGCAGGAGATGGTCAAGAAGTGATCTCCTCGATGTCGAGCATTGCGCGCACGTTCGCGACGACCATGTCCGCAGCAGCCTTCGGGTTGCTTGTGGCTGGCGCCGATGCATGCGCACAAGGCCACCCGCCGTCCTCAATCGAGGTCGTGCAGGAGGCTGCGTCGATGCTCGACAAGATCGGAATGAAGCTCGACCCCGAGCTGACGTTCATCGACGAGCGCAACTACCCGTTCCGCTTCGGACAAGTGTTCCCAGGCGATCGCCCTGTGGTGCTCGTCCCTGGCTACTACGCTTGCCCAGACATGTGTGGCCAGGTGATCCACGGCATGCTCGATGCGCTCAATGCCGTCGAACTGTCGCCTGGCACCGACTACTTGATCGTCAATGTCAGCATCGACCCGCGCGAGACCGCCGAGACCGCCAAGGAGCGCAAGCAGAAGTTCCTCGCGCTGATGACGCGAGTTGGCGGCGAAGATGGTTGGCGTTTCCTGACGACGCCGCAGGAGAGCGAGATCAAGAAGCTGACGGAGAGCGTCGGCTTCCGCTACTTCTGGGCTGAGCACGACAACCGCTACGCGCACCCTGGCGCCCTTCTGTTCTTCACGCCACAGGGCGTGCTGAGCCGCGTGCTCACCGGGACGACGTTCGATGCAGCAGACGTGCGCCTCGCAATCGTCGAAGCCAGCGCTGGCAAACTCGGCACGTTCTGGGACGAGGTCCGTCTCAACTGCCTGACGTTCGATGACCGCACTGGCAGCTATGCGCTGCTGGGCATGACGGTCATGCGCATCGGCGGCGTGCTCACGATTCTGGTCATCCTCGCGATGATCGCCCTGATGCTGCGTCGCGAACGCGAACGCGCGCGCACCGCAATCCAAACTCCAGCGGAAGGCACCCAAGCCCCATCCGCCTCATGAACCTCTCCCCCGTGCAACCGTCTGTCGCTCTGCGACGGAACCCCTTGCAAGCAACTGGCAGCCAGGCCCTTGTAGGGGCAGCGCCGAAGGAAGTCCGCCCGTGATCTCCACCTTGATCCAGGATCCGAAGAACTACGTCGAGAACCCAGCGAAGCTGCCAGTTCTCAGTGACAAGTGGGGCCAACTCGAGCCATTGGCTTCGACGTTCGACCACGTCGACGGGCTCTTCTACTTCACCTATGTCGTCTGCATCTTCTTCTTCGTCTTGATCACCGGCGTGCTCGCGCTGTCGGTCGTCAAGTATCGGCGGAAGACCTTCGACCAACCGGCGGCCTCGAACGTCACTCACAACACTCCACTCGAGGTGATCTGGACGATCATCCCGCTCATCATCGTCATGGTGATGTTCGTGTGGGGTTGGAAGGGCAGCAATGACATGCTGGTCGCCCCTGCGGACGCGCGCCAATACAAGGCGGTCGCGAAGCAGTGGAACTGGGCCTTCAGCTACCCGGGCAGCAAGGTGCAGAGCTACAACGAGCTTTGGCTCGAGGTCGACAAGTCCGCAGCGTTCACGCTGCAGTCGACCGACGTGCTCCACGCATTCTTCTTGCCGGGCATGCGCGTGAAGCGCGACGTGGTCCCGGGTCGTCAGCAGACGGCTTGGTTCCGCCCGACGAAGACCGGCGATTACCACCTGTTCTGCGCCGAGTACTGCGGCCAGGACCACAGCAAGATGTACGCGCTCGTCCACGTTGTGACGGCGGACGAATACGCGAAGAAGCCGTGGGATGTCCTCAAGGACAGCACTCCGGCAGAATCGATCGCCAGCGGCGAGAACATCTACAAGGCGCTGTGCATCAGCTGCCACAGCGTCCACGGCACGCCGGGCACCGGCCCGAGCTGGGGCGGGGCGAAGGGCCTGTTCGCCAAGGATGGCGACAATGTCATCGGCCGCGCTCGCGAGGTCGTCCTAGCCGACGGCTCGACGCAGACGGTCACGGTCGACGAGGCCTACATCAAGGAGTCGATCGCGATGCCCAACGCCAAGAAGGTCGCGGAGCTGCCTTACCGCAACAACAACATGTCTGCGTTCGCCGACCTCGACGAGCGCAGCGTGAATTGCCTGATCGCTTACATGAAGTCGCTCGCAAGCAACTGAGAGCCCAGCCATGACGACCAACGTTCCTGCTTACGAGGTGCACGCCGGCGAGCACGGCGGAGCGAAGCCCAACTTCCTGAATGTCACGAAGGGCTTCATGTCCTGGGCTGCGACCCTGGACCACAAGCGCATCGGCATCATGTATCTGATCGGCGTGACGGCGGCCTTCCTCGCGGGCGGCCTCTTCGCGCTGTTGGTCCGTCTGCACCTTTGGGAGCCGACGGGCGCGTTGTTCGACAACGCGACCTACAACCAGATCTTCACCCTGCATGGCGCCTTCATGGTGTTCATCTTCGTGATCCCGGCGATCCCCGGGTCACTTGGAAACATCGTGCTGCCGATCATGCTCGGAGCGAAAGACGTCGCGCTGCCGCGACTCAATCTCCTGAGCTTCTACCTGTGGGTCACCGGCACCTGCTTCGCGCTCTACGCGATCCTCGCAGGCGGCTTCGACACGGGCTGGACGTTCTACGCGCCATACAGCCTCTACACGAACCAAGCGGTCATCTCGATCGGGCTCGGCATCTTCATCCTCGGCTTCAGCTCGATCTTCACCGGCCTCAACTTCATCGTCACGACGCACAAGCTGCGCGCCCCGGGCATGACCTGGTTCCGCATGCCGCTGTTCGTCTGGGCGATCTACGCGACTTCGATCCTGCAGGTCCTCGCGACGCCGGTGCTCGGCATCACGATTCTGCTCGTGGCGTTCGAACGCCTCTACGGCGTCGGCATCTTCGATCCTCGCCTTGGCGGCGACCCGGTGCTGTTCGAACACTTCTTCTGGTTCTACAGCCACCCCGCGGTCTACATCATGGTGCTGCCGGCCTTCGGCATCATCAGTGAGCTGGTCACGGTCCACAGCCGCAAGCCGCTGTTCGGCTACAAGCTCATCGCGTTCAGCTCGATCGCGATCGCAGTGATCAGCTTCCTCGTGTGGGGCCACCACATGTTCACCAGCGGTCAGTCGACGTACGCGATGTTCGCGTTCTCGTTCTTGACCTTCTTCGTGGCGATTCCGACCGCCATCAAGGAGTTCAGCTGGGTCGCGACGATCTGGAAGGGCTCGATCGCGATGAACTCGCCGATGCTCTACACGCTGGCGTTCCTGATCATCTTCGCGATCGGCGGCCTGACGGGCGTGATCCTCGGATCGCTCAACGTCGACATCCACCTGCACGACACCTA
>CAIYFF010000237.1 GCA_903925435.1 uncultured Planctomycetota bacterium
CGCAGAGGGCCTTCCCCCCGAGCAGATGCGTCCACCTCCAAGCTCGCAGGCTCGTCCTGTCTCGCCTGCGCCGTCAACTCCGATGCGTAGCCCCTCAGCAATCCCGCGAATGCCATCACATCGAACGGCTTCCGGAGCACAACGCGCACGCCCCGCTGCGCCATCAACGATGCCTGGATCGCCGCGTCGACGTAGCCCGAAACGACCACAACCAACGGCACCCGGACACAGCCAGCCAATCCAGCGACCAACTGCTGCCCGCTGAGTCGCGGCATGTCGAGGTCGCAGACGAGCAGGTCCACGTCGCCCGCCGCGAGCGCCTCCTGGGCCGCCAGCCCATCCGCGGCGACTCGCACCACAAACCCCTGGCGCCGCGCCAACTCCGCGAGCAACCCCCGAACACCGACGTCGTTGTCCGCGATCAGGGCGATGGGCATGACGCGAAGTTACGGAGCGAGCGAGCGCAAGGCCACACTCAGCCCAGCGGCTGCAACCACGAGACGTCCTCGAACGGCACGTCCAAGCGAACCTTGCCGTGGTCGACAGTTACCGACTCTCGAACTTTGTCGACCTTGGCAACGAGGCAGGTGCGCCCCCACTTGGGCAGGAAGACCTGATCGCCCTTCTTGAGTTGGTGGCAGAACGCCATGCGGCGGCGGTGCATCGCGGTGGGCTTCTGCATGCCCTGCACGATTCTCTGCAGGGCCCGGGCCTTCTCGCCGTGCGCACCCGGGGCACTCAGCAAGGGGACCACCGCTTCGAGCAGCGCCTGCTGCACTCGCTGCAACTCCGTCGCGACCACAGAGTCGGACTCCTCTTGGAGCCACTCTTGCTTACGCTGGACCGCGGTCAACTCCTCGTCCAGCTTGCCTTCCTTCTGCTGGACCTGCCGACTGCGCTCCGCCGCATGCTTGCGATCGGCTTCGGCATCGCGCCGGACGTCCTGCACCTTCTGAATGACCTCCTGAAGCGCCGTATCGCGGACCCCGAGCAGCGTCCGCGCGCGAGCAACCACCTCCATGGGCATGCCGACTCGCCCGGCGATATCGAGCGCATGGCTGTTGCCGGGGATCCCGACATCCAGCCTGTAGAGCGGCTGCAGACTCTCGCCATCGAACGCCATCGAGCCGTTCTCCGCACCCTTGTGCGTGTAGGCAAAGTCCTTGAGTCGCCCGAGGTGCGTGGTCACCACGGCGAGCGCACCCTTCTCGAGCAACCGCTCGAGGACTGCGTAGCCAAGAACGCCACCCTCCTCGGGATCCGTGCCGGCGCCGAGTTCGTCCAGCAGAACGAGGGCTCTCGGCGAAGCGAACTCAAGGCAGCGGCCCAGGCGTCTTACGTGAGAACTGAAGGTCGAGAGGTTCTGCGAGATCCCCTGCTCGTCGCCGATGTCGGCTTGCACCGCATCCAGCCACGGGATCTGGGACCCCTCGTCCGCAGGAATCGGAAGCCCCGACAGAGCCATCAACGCGAGCAGCCCCACGGTCTTGAGGACGACCGTTTTGCCGCCAGTGTTCGGCCCTGTGACCACGAGAACCCGGCTCGGCTCCCCCAGACCCAGTTCAAGAGGGACGATCGTCGTCCTCGCACGCAGCATCAACGGATGCCGTGCCCGCCGCAGGCGCAACGGTCCGCTCTCGTTCAACTTGGGGACCGAAAACCCCTCCGCCACAGCGAGTCGCGCCGCAGCCTGCAGCAAATCGCTTGCTGCCAAGAACTCCACGGCGGCCTGAACCTCGTTGCCCACGCGCCGAAGGCCACGCGCAATGCCCGCGAGCACGACGTTGATCTCACGGTTCTCTGCGGCAAGCGCATCGGACAGGCGGTTGGCGGCTTCGACGACCCGATCCGGCTCGATGAATAGCGTCGAGCCGGATGCGCTGCGGTCATGCAACACGCCAGGCACACGGTTGCGGTGCTCTTGCTTCACCTGCAAGACGGGACGCCCGTGGCGCCACGCAGGCTCTGGGGACTGCAGGTAGCGGCGCAGGTCCGACTCGCTGAGCACATGCTGAACTGCAGCGTCGACTCCTGCTCGAGCCGCTTCGATCTCACGGCGCACCTCCGCGAGTTTCCTCGACGCAGAGTCGAGCACTTCGCCGCGGTCGTCGATCGCGTGCTCGAGCTCTTCGACCAGGTCCTGCAGATCCGGTGCGGAAGAGGCAATCCGGCTCAGCGCCTCTCCAGCAGCACCCAGCCACTTGCGCGCACGTTCCGCAGCGCGCAACACACGCTTGAGGTCTGCAAGATCCCGCGCTTGCAGTTGATGCTCGCCGCCACAAAACCCAGGGAGCCAGGATCGAACTTCGATCGCTCCAGAAATCGGCAGCGACTGCCCACCGCGCAGACGGTCCGCCAGATCCGCCACGGCGCACAGGCGCTCACGCGCAGCTTCGCACGATGGCAAAGGCACCAGGGCCGCAACCGCAGTGCGCCCAAGCGGCGTCTCCAGACGCTCGAGAAGCAACGCGCGAACGGCATGGAACTCGAGGGCGTCGAGGTCGTAGGCATCAGCTCGCTGCATGGACGCGTCATGTTGCCGCGGACGGCCCGCTTGTAAACTCCGCGCCAACAACGGCTGCGCCGATGCGCGCCTTGCATACCCCATGACTCACTTGAACGACCCCTCCCTCGGCTTCGGCACCATCGCAATCCATGCCGGCCAGCAGCCGGACCCGACCACTGGCGCGATCATGACGCCGGTCTACCTGACGAGCACCTACGTCCAGGAGGCCCCCGCCGTGACGAAGGGATACGACTATTCCCGTTCGCACAACCCGACGCGCACGGCGATGGAGCAGAACCTCGCCGCACTCGAGGGGGGATCGTTCGGCCTCGGCTTCTCGAGCGGCATGGCTGCGATCCACTGCGTGATCAACCTGCTGAAGTCAGGGGACCACGTCGTCGCCGGCAACGACCTCTACGGCGGCACGTTCCGAATCCTGACGACGGTGCACAAGAAGTTCGGCATCGACACAACCTTCGTCGACCTCTCGAACCTCAAGGAATTCGAAGCAGCGCTGCGGCCCAACACGCGGCTCGTGATGCTCGAGTCGCCGACCAACCCGCTGCTGCGCGTTTTCGACTTGGCTGCGATCGCCAAGATCTGCCGCGAGCGCGGCATCCTCACTCTCGCGGACAACACGTTCGCCAGCCCCTACCTGCAGCAACCACTGCGCTTTGGCTGCGATCTCGTCGTGCACAGCCTGACGAAGTATCTGGGAGGTCACAGCGATCTCGTGGGCGGCGTGCTGGTCGGCAACAGCGCTGAGTTGCACAAGCAACTCGCGCACTTCCAGAACAGCGTCGGCGGAACTCCGGGGCCGCTCGACTGCTTCCTGGTGCTGCGTGGCACGAAGACCCTTCACGTGCGCATGGAGCGCCACTGCAGCAACGCGCTCGCCGTGGCACGCATGCTGGAAGCCCATCCCAAGGTTGCGCGCGTGCACTACCCGGGACTGCCAAGCCACCCGCAGCACGCGTTGGCCATGCGGCAGATGCGAGCCGGCGGCGGAATGGTCTCCGTCGAACTCAAGGCGACGGTCGAGGAAGGCAAGAAGGTCGCGAGTTCGTTCCGAGTGTTCTCGCTCGCAGAAAGCCTGGGCGGCGTAGAAAGCCTCGTGGACCACCCAGCGTCGATGACTCACGCATCGATTCCTGCGGCGGAGCGCCACAAGGCGGGCCTATCCGATGGATTGATCCGTCTCTCCGTCGGCATCGAGGACGAGAAGGATCTGCTTGCCGACGTCGAGCAAGCGCTAGCCAAGCTTCGTTGATCACCGACCATGAGCGGGCGCCGCACTAGCGGCGCAACTCGCTCAGGCCATGCCTGCTTCGCCCAGCTTCGGCGCGGGCGGAGCCGCGCGACGCGGTGCCGGCATGTCATCGTCGTCATCGTCGAGCGAGAGGTCACCGACGTCCTCGCCACCGACCTTCTTGCGCATCAGACGACCGACCTTGAACTTCACGATGCGCTTGGCCGGCACCTCGACCTTCTCGAGTGTGCGCGGGTTTTGCGCGCGCCGTGCTGCGCGATCGCGAGACTCGAAGACACCGAACTCGCGGAACTCGAGTCGGTTGCCCTCGGACAACTCGTTGATGATCGCGTTCAGGAAGGACTGGATGATCTCCTTGGCAACAACCTTGGTGACACCAGTCTGGTCAGCGATCCGATTGACGAGTTCTTTCTTGGTGACAGTTTTCACCAGCAACCTCCGTGGAGAAGAATCCTCCGTTCGTTCCGCACAGCATGGATTGGCGGAACGTCCAGAAGCGTCTGCATCAAGTAGGCCGCCAGTATACTCTTGCGGCTGAGATCACCAGCCCCTCCTTACCAATGCGCTACGGCAGTGACGGCCAACCGAAAGGACAAGACCTTGCGGAGAAGCTCGGATTCCACAGCCTGTGGGATCTCTCCAGCCCAGACTCTGGTGCGGCCGTCACCGCGTCGAACTCGTCCTGGGTTCGCCTAGTTCAATCGAACGGAATCGATTACTTCGTAAAGACTTACGACTATCCAACGATCCGATCCCGGCTGCGCGGCACGCTGCGCAACACTGGCCCCCTACGCCCCAGTCGTAGCCAGAGGGAGGCGGCAGCGCTGCAGTGGTTTCGGCTGCACAATTTCCCTGCCCCAGCATTCACAGGATTCGCAGAAGTTCGCCGCCTCGGCTGGCTCAAGCGGGCGGTCCTCGTCACCCAGAGGTTCCCTGGGCGCGACCTCGCGGCGCTGCTGCCTTCCGAGTCTCCATCGAACCGAGATGCCATCGGCGCATGCATCGGGACGTTTGTCCAACGGATGCACGACCTCGGCTTCCGCGATCGCAACCTCGACCTCCGCAACCTGCTCCTGGCAGACGATCGATCGAGTCTCGCGATCGCCAAGATCGACTCGCCGCGCCACCGGCTGGTTCGAATTGGCAAACGCAGCGATCGACTCGCTCGCGCTGACTGGACGCGCCTTCTGCCGCAACTCGATGCCTTTGGCATCGCAGCGGTGGCCCTTCGCGCAGCGGGTCTCGCTACCTGAGGTCCGCGAGCGTCGGAGCGGTGCTTGGCGCCGGACCGAGCAGTTCCTCGATCTGCTTCAAGCGGAACGGCACGGCAAAGCTGCGTTCGAAGTAGTCGTAGCCGTCTGCTGGTCGCACCATCTGCAAGAACAACAGGAAGGCAGCCCGAGCCTTTGGCCAGTGCTCCCGCTTCTCCGCCTCGGTGCGCGCAAGGGCATCGAAGTGCAGATAACCGATGTTGAGCGCGGCCCGCGCGTTCTCGGGCCTGCGCTGCAGCGCGTCGATGTAGCCATCCATCGCTTCGCGCACGCGCCCCGACCGCCAATCGCATGCGGCCAAGTCCATCCGCACCGACTCGTCGAGCGAGTCCTCGGCCAGCAACCGCTCGATCCAGGGGCGCGCAGCCTCCGGTTTGCCACTGCGGTAGATCATCAACTGCACGTAGGCACGCACCGTCGCTCGGTCGTTCGGAGCCGCCCGCAGGTAGTTCTCGTAGGCGACCTGCGATTCCTCGAGCCGACCAGATTCGGCGAGACACTCCGCCAACTCCAAGTGTGCGGCGAGCAAGCGCGGATGCTTCGACACGGCAGTCTGAAAACCAGCGACCGCGTCCGGCAACCGACCGATGCTTCGATGAAGTCGGCCGAGCGCGAGCCAACCGTAGGCGAAGTCGGGATGCCGCTTCAGCAACTCGTCGATCGCGGTCTTGCGTGCGAAGTTCGACGACAACAATCGAGCTTTGGCGAACGCGGGCACTGGCGATGGGTCGTCAGAACTCATGCCCTCGCAGTGCGCGCGCATGCGCTGCTCTGCCTCACCGCCGATGTGCAACGCAGCATCCTGGTAGTAGGCCAACGCCACCACGTGATCAGGGCACTTGGCAACTACTTCTGCAAGCAGCGGGAGCGCCGCCGCCTCATCCGCAGCCTGCAATCGATCCAACGCACGTTGGTAGATCGCTTGCGTCGCCTGGTCCGGGCATGACTCGTAACGCTGCGCGTCGAATCCCTGGGATGCAGACGGCTGCGGCAATGGCGAAGGCGGAACGGCACATCCCGCCGCGAGGGCCGCAGCCAACCAGCAGAACCAGGCACCGCCAACACTCGCGTTCACGGCGCGAACAGCGCGCCGTTGCGCACTTCGTAGGACTCCAAGTCGCGCACCTTGCCCCCCATCGACATCACGAGCGGCTTGCCGCTGGCGATGACATCGAGCCTCGCCTCCATGACTCCTTTGGTGTGGACCCGGAGCGTCACTTGGCGCAGGACCTGGAACGTCGTCCCTTTGCCGCGGACGACACCCGTGTCCGTCAGCTCATCGGTCTGGCCGATCGTGAGCGAAATGGCCCCATCCAATCCGCCGACCAGGTTGGTCCACACGTACTCATCCACGCCATCAGCAGACGTCTTCTTCAGAGCCTGCAGCTTTTGGTCGAGCGCCGGTCGCCCGACGTTTGGGAAGTAGTTCGGCGAGATCTCGATGAGCAACTCGGCGCACCCGACCAGGCTCTCGTTCATGAGCGGATGCAGGAGCCGCTGGCTCCGCGCCTCCCATTCGTCCCGATTGACCGGGCGAGCGCTCGAACCTGCGCAGCCCCAAAGCGCGGACCACGCGAGGAGAGAGGTCATCGCAACCAAGAGACGGCTCATGCGCGCACCCCGAGGCCAACGCGTGCACGCACCATCTCCATCGTCTTCTCTGCCTCGGCGCGCGCGCGCGCGGCACCACGCTCGAGGATCGCATCGAGGTCCTTTGGCTTGCTGCGCAACTCTGCGGCCCGCTCACGGATCGGCCCCTTCACCGTCTCCATGTTCTGGCACAGCATCTTCTTGCAATCCACGCAGCCCAGTTGCGCAGAACGGCAGCCGGCCGCGATCTCTTCGCGCTGCGACTCCGAGGTGAAGAACCCGTGGTAGCTGAAGATGTTGCAGACTTCCGGCGTGCCTTTGTCCGTCTTCCGCAAGCGAGCGGGGTCCGTCTTGGCGCCGCGCAACTTCTGCATCGTCTCGTCCGCGGTCTCGAACAACCCGATCTCGTTGTTCCGGCTCTTCGACATCTTGGACTCGCCGTCGAGGCCCATCACGCGCGGCGCGTTGCTCTTCACGACCTGCGGCTCCGGGAAGGTCTCCCCGTAGACGTGGTTGAACCGGCGGACGGTTTCGCGCGCGAGTTCGAGGTGTTGCTCCTGATCTTCGCCGACCGGCACCCGATCCGCGCGATAGAGCACGATGTCCGCAGTCTGCAGCACCGGATAGGTGAACAGCCCTGTGTTCACGTTCTCAGGTTGGTGGTGGCTCTTGTCCTTGAACTGCGTCATGCGGTTCAGGTCGCCCAGCGGAGTGAGGCACATGAGCACCCACGCGAGTTCGGTGTGCTGCGGCACGTGCGACTGCACGAACACCGTGGCCCGGTCGGGATCGACGCCGGATGCGAGCACGCCGATCGCGACTTCGCGGACCGCGCGGCGCAGGGCCTCGGGATCCGGGCGCTGCGTCAACGCGTGCAAGTCGACGATGCTGAAGAACGCGTCGTACTCCGCCTGCAGACGCACCCAGTTGACGAGGGCGCCTAGGTAGTTGCCGATGTGCAGATTACCGGTCGGCTGGACGCCGGACATGATGCGCGCCATTGGCCGCGCATCTGAGCCCGCGCGAGCAGCAGTCGCAAGTGCGCCATCTCGCCACCTCGCGCGACCGACCGCGCTGAGCGCGCCCTTCTGCTCCCAGCAGCGCGATGCAGAACGAACTCCGCATGAGTTGCGGCTAAGAGATCGAACGGCAGGACAGTATGGTGCGCACGAGATGACGAGGTTGGGCGGACCGCTTCGCGCCAAGACGGCGAGAACGCAGGGCGACGACGACGCGCGATGCTCCTTGAGCTCGCGCGTCGCGCGTTCGTGCACGCCCCTTCTGTTGTTGCTCGGCAGCTGCTCGCTGATGCCGAGAGAGCTCAACCTCACGCCGCTGTGGTTCCACCGTCTCGACGAACACGGCGAACTGCTCGAAGCCGACGCGTTGTGGCCCATCGTGCACTACGAGCGCCACGGGAATGGAGCAGACGACTTCCGCATCCGCCCGCTCTACCGCCGGGTCACCGATCCGCCGCAGCAAGCAGTCGAGCACCAGTTCCTGTGGCCGCTAGGCCGCGTGCGCACCGACGCAACCGAGACCTACCAGCGGCTGTGGCCACTGTGGAGCTGGCGCGATCGCGAGGACGAGAACGGCAAACGCGACATCGATTGGTATGCCATCTTCCCGCTGCTCTGGGGCGGATGGCACGAGGACGGCCTCGAGAACTACTTCGCGTTCCTGCCCTTCTACGCGGACATCCCGCAGTTCGTGACCTACGACCGCTTCCAGTCGATCCTGTTCCCGCTCTACGTGCGGGTCGACAAGGAAGGCCATCGCCACACGCTGTTGTTGTGGCCCTTCATCGGCTTCTCGGATTGCGCCGAGGGCATGCACCACTGGTTCCGCGTGTTCCCGTTCTACGGGCATGACATCGACGAAGGACGCCACGATCGCCGATTCGCGCTGTGGCCGTTCTTCGGATGGGGCATCGAGAACGAGGACTCCGCGGTGCGAGAGCCGGTCCGGTCCTTCTGGTTCTGGCCGATCTTCGGCCGCAAGTGGAGCCGAGAAGTTTCCGGAGTCTCCGTGCTGTGGCCGCTGTTCGAACGAGTCGAGGACGAAGGTCGATTCACGCGCGTCAACGTGCTCTGGCCGCTGTTCCACTGGTACGAGGCGCCCTACGACCAGAACCTGCGCCAGTGGTGGCTGTGGCCATTCCTCGGGCACGCGCATAGCGACGATCAGGACAACTGGTCGTTCCTGTGGCCCCTGATCTGGTGGCGCACCTACGACGATCCCGAGGTGAAGACCGACCAAGAATGGGCGCTGCCCTTCTTCTGGCACGTGCGCCAACGCTTTGACACCGAGCAAGCAGAGGACCACCTCAAGCTCTGGCCGTTTGCTCATCGCACCACTCTTCGCGACGAGGATGGCTCCAGCATCCGCGGCGAATGGAGCGTGCTGTCGCCGATTCCTTGGCGCGATGGCAACGCCTACGGCGTCGAAGAGGCCTACGGATTCCTGTGGCAGGTGGCCAACGGCCGCCAGCGTGCGCCCGAGGACCAGTCGATCGATGTGCTAGGCCGCGCCTTCACCAAGCGCTCGCGCGGTGAGTCCACGACGGCGAGCATGCCCTTCTTGTTCTCCTACGAGTCCGACTCAAGCGGCGCGCAACTGCGACTCTTCCACCTGCTGCCGATCCAAGTGGCCGGCCCATCCCGCCCCGCCGACGCAGAGGCTTCGCGATGAACCTGTTCACCTCCACCGGGGCCGCCATCCTTCGCCGCGTCGACGATGCAGGATTCGTGCTCGACCTGCTCGTGCGCACCGTCGGGTCGCTCCAGAAGGTGCCGCGTCGCAAACGATTCCTGCTCGACATGGCGTTCAACGCCGGAGTGCGCGCGCTGCCCGTGACGATGGTCGTGGCCGCGTTCGCAGGCGCGATCCTCGCGATGCAGACCGGCATCGAATTGAAGCGGTTTGGCGACACGGGCGTCCTCGGAACGATCACGGCGCTGTCGATGTGCCGCGAGATGGGACCGTTCATCACCGCGGTGATCCTTGCTGCGACCGTTGGATCGTCGATGGCTGCCGAAGTCGGAACGATGAAGGTCAGCGACGAAATCAGCGCGCTCGAAGTGATGTCCGTCGATCCGGTCAACTACCTCGTGCTGCCGCGAGTGATCGCGCTCGCCGTGATGTGCCCCACGCTGACCGCGTTGTCGGACCTCATCGGCATCTTCGGCGGCAGCATCATCGCGCAGCAGAACCTCGGCGTGTCGCAGAGCCGCTTCTGGATGTCCGCGCAGGATGCGCTCACTTCCTCGGCGATGCTCTTGCCCAAGGAGGTCTACGTCGGCCTGCTGAAGGCGCTGGTGTTCGGCATTGCGATCGCAACCGTCAGCTGCGCAGCGGGGCTTCGCGCCACCGGCGGCGCGCTCGGCGTCGGGCTCGCAGTGCAGAACGCAGTCCGCAACTCGGTGATCCTGATCATCGTGCTCGGGTTCATCATCACCTGGTTCTTCTACTTCCTGAACGGATGATCGAACTGCGCGACGTCTGCAAGCGACTCGGTTCGCGCCAGATCCTCGACGGCCTCAGCCTGCGCGTCGAGAAAGGCATGAACTACGTGCTGATGGGCCCGTCGGGCACCGGCAAGAGCGTCACGCTGCGCCACATCATCGGCATCCTCAAGCCCGACTCGGGCTCGGTGCGAGTCGACGGGCAAGAAGTGCCGACGATGGATCGCGAGCAGTTGATGGCCCTTCGTCGCCGCATGGGCTACCTGTTCCAAAACGGGGCGTTGATCAACTGGCTCACCGTGGAGCAAAACGTCGCGTTGCCGCTCGAAGAACACAGCTCGCTCTCTCGCTCCGCGATCCAAGACCGGGTGCACGAAGTGCTGCGCATGGTGGCTCTGGACCACGCGAAGGAGCAGTTCCCGCCGAGCATCAGCGGCGGCATGAAGCTCCGCGCTGGCCTTGCTCGCGCGCTCGTGACGCAACCCGAATACGTGCTCTACGACGAGCCCAACGCGGGCCTCGATCCGATCATCAGCCACCAGATCCATCAACTGATCGCGGAAGTGCGCGATCGACTCGGAGTGACCGGGCTCATCGTCACCCACTCGCGCGCGTGCGCGACGCAGTGCGGCGACCGCATCGGCATCATCCAGAACGGCAAGATCGAGGTCGAAGGCACCGTCGCGGAGATGGTCGCGAGCGAACATCCGCTCGCGAAAGCGTTCCTCGGCGGCGGATCGGATTGATCGCAATGCGCACGACTTCACAGAGACCACAGCCATGAAACGCATGCAACGCGACACGGTGCTCGGCATCGTGTTCTTCGGCACGATGGCATTCTTGCTCTGGGCCACGGTCAACCTGACCGATGTGTCCATGGGCAAATTGCCGCCGCTGCAGGTCTACTTCGCCGATGCCGGCGGCATTCGCGTCGGCGACCCCGTGCTGCTGCTCGGCAAGCCCGTCGGCAAGGTGTCGCAGATCGACTTCGTTCGAGAACGCGCAAAGGACCGCATGCGGATCACCTTGATCGCGCAAGAGGACCTCGCGCTGACGCAAAAGGCGACGATCCAGATCCAGGACAGCGGCGTGCTCGGCGGCAAGCAGGTCTACGTCGACCCAGGCCAGGGACCAGCGATGCCGAGCGGCACCGAGATCGTCGGCACGACGTCCGGCAATGCGCTCGCATCCGCAGGCAAGTTCTTCGACGGCGAGGGGCCGAGCGGCAAGGAACTGAAGGACGCGCTGTCCGAGATCCGTCTGTTCTTCCAGAACCTCAACAACCCCGAGACATCCTCGATCGGCGCGATGATCAATCGCCGCGACCTCTACGACGAGGTCGAGACCGCAGCGAAGAGCGTCAACCGCTTGCTCGATGCGGTGAAGAACGGCGAGGGATTCCTCGGCAGCATCATCATGAACAAGACGTTGCGCGACGACGCGTCGCGCTTCGTCGCCAACCTCGCGAACGTGAGCGAGCAGTTGAACCGCACCGACAACGCGCTCGGCCGGTTGCTCAACGACAAGGAGATGTCGAACCAATTGGCGAGCCTCGCCTACAACCTCGACGCGATCGCTTCGCGGGCCGCGGATGGACGGGGCGTGATCGGCAGGCTCGTCAACGACGAGGCGCTGGCCACACAGCTCTCCACCGCGATCGAGTCGCTCGCAAGCGTGATGCAGAAAGCAAACGACCCCGAGGCCGGAGCGGTCGGCGCCGCGCTTGGCGATCAGAGCCTCAAGGAGGACCTGCGCGCCGTTGTCGCCAACTTGCGATCGGTGACGAACAAGATCGACGAGGGCAAGGGCATGCTCGGCGTGCTGATCAACGACGAGGAGATGGGCATCCGCCTGCGCCGCATCCTCACTCAGGTGTCGCGCGCACTCGAAGATGCCCGCGAAGCCGCTCCGATCGGCAACTTCGTCCAGGTGCTGTTCGGCGCCTTCTGACCGCGGCGGCTACTTCGACAGTCCGCGCGCGGCCAGCATCTGCTCGACATACTTGGCGATCACGTCGACCTCGACGTGGATCGGATCGCCCGACTGCAGAGCCCCGAGGGTGGTGACCTGGGCGGTGTGCGGGATCACCCAGATGCGCACCACGCCGCCCTCGATGCCGGCAATCGTGAGCGACACCCCATCGAGAGTGATGGAGCCCTTCTCCACGCAATAGCGGCGCAGCGCATCCGGCACTCGGACGCCAAACGTGCCGCCCTGCTGCGGGTCGATGGTCTGCACGACTTCTCCCACCCCGTCGACATGGCCTTGGACCATGTGCCCGCCGAGCGGGTCGCCTGCCCGCAGCGCCCCTTCCAGATTGAGGCGGCGCCCAGGCTTGGCCTGACCGAGCCAGGTCCGGTCGAGGGTCTCTGGCGATAGGTGGAAGCGCGCGGTGCCCGAATCGAGCGCCACGACCGTGCAGCAGACGCCGGACAGCGCGATGGAATCCCCGATGCGGAAGGCGCCCGGCAGGTCCCCAAGCCGCACATCCAGGTCGAGCCCGGTTCCCGCGACGCTGCTACCTGCTACGGTTCCGACCGCGGTCACCAGACCTGTGAACATGCGGGCGCACGGTAGCGAGCAACCTCTGAGGATCCAGGCGTCGGCCGGTTGTCCGCCGCCGCGCTGGGCCAGAAGAGCGACAGGTTCCGCATCTCCAGCCCCAACCGCTGCTTGACCACCCCGGGGGTCGCCCCTACTCTCCCCCACCCTTTCTTCGCGGCCAAGCACCGTGTTCAGCGCCATCTTGACGCTCTTTCCAGGAGCCATTCGGCCCTACCTGGATGAGAGCATCCTCGGGATTGCGCAAGCACAAGGAAAGCTCGGGATCGAACTCATCGATTTCCGTGCATTCACGACGGACCCGCACCGAACGGTCGACGATCGACCGTTTGGCGGCGGTCCCGGAATGGTGCTGAAGCCCGAACCGATCTTTGATGCCATTGAGGATGCGGAAGCCCGTCACGGGGCTTTCCACAAGATCCTGCTCTGCCCCCGAGGCAAGACCTTCACGCAGCAGCGCGCACGAGAGCTCTCCAAGATGGAGCGCCTTCTGTTCGTTTGCGGCCGCTACGAGGGTTACGACGAACGCATTCGCCAGGGCATGACCTTCGAGGAGATCTCCCTCGGCGACTTCATTCTCGCCGGCGGCGAACTTGCTGCGATGGTCGTGCTCGAAGCTGCGGTGCGTCTGATCCCCGGGGTTCTCGGCTGCGCCCAATCGCCGGAACTCGAGTCGTTCGAAACCGAACTGCTCGACTATCCGCAATACACGCGGCCGAGGAGCTACCGGGGCATGGAAGTCCCACCAGTGCTGCTGTCTGGCGACCACGCCCAGGTGGCGCGATGGCGGCTCGAACAGTCCCGCATCCTCACGGCGCGAAAACTCTCTGACAGTAGTTCCCCTGACCCAACCGGCTCGAAGGACCCAACAGGTCCCAACAACCAAACCGGGATTGGCTCGCAGGCCGCAAGGCGCGGCAGCGAGTGCGATCCAAAGGCGTAGACGACGATGAACACCCTGCGGCAGCTCGAAATCGAGAACATGAAGGCGACGGTCCCCGACTTCGGTGTCGGCGACACGGTCGATGTCCACTATCTGATCAAGGAAGGTGACAAGGAGCGCG
>CAIYFF010000238.1 GCA_903925435.1 uncultured Planctomycetota bacterium
AGCAGCGCGTCTTCGAGCGCGCGCAACGACGCGAGGTCGAGATCGTTGGTCGGCTCGTCGAGCACGAGCACGTTGCCGCCAGCGCACAACAACTTGGCGAGCAACACGCGGTTCTTCTCGCCGCCCGACAGCGATCCGATCAGCGCATGCTTCATCGCGCCCGGGAACAGAAACTGCTCCAAGAACGTCTCGACGCGAACCGTTCGACCGCCGTAGGAGACGTAGTCGTTGCCGCCGCTCACTTCCTGCAGCACCGTCTTGTTCGCATCCAGCGCAGTGCGGCCTTGGTCGATCGCCGCGAACGCAACCGTCGGCCCGATCGCAACCGTGCCTTCGCTTGGCTCCGTCTGCGACAAGCACAGCTTCAGCATCGTCGACTTGCCCGCTCCGTTGCGGCCGACGATGCCGATGCGCTCGCCCGGGCCCGCCTCGAAGTCGAACGGCATCAGCACACGCCGCTCGTCGTAGCGCTTGCCTGCGCCCTTGATGCGCACGACGAAGTCACCGAGTCGCGGGCCGTCTGGGATGCGGAACGCGAGGTCCGCCGCAGCGGGCGCTGGCGCCTTGTCGACGAGCGACTGCCAGCGGTCGATACGCGCCTTCTGCTTGGTCGTGCGCGCCGGCGCGCCGCGCTTGATCCATTCGGTCTCGCGACGAAGCGTGTTGAGCCGCGCGCTTTCGTTCTTGGACTCGATCTCGAGCCGCTCCGCGCGTTGCACCAGATACGAGCGATAGTTGCCTTCGTATTCGTGCAGCATGCCGCCGTCGAACTCGACGATGCGATCGACGATGCGATCCAAGAAGTAGCGATCGTGCGTGACCATCACGAGCGGCGTGCCCGTCTCGATCAGCATCGTCTCCAGCCAATCCGTGACCTCGGCGTCGAGATGGTTGGTCGGCTCGTCGAGCAGCAGCAAGTCGGGCTGCGCGACCAGCAATCGCGCGAGCGCGACGCGGCGGCGCTCACCGCCCGACAGATCGCCGCAGCGCGCGTCGAACCGCAACATGCCGAGTCCTTGCAGCACGGCCTCCGCGCGATGGTCGATGTCGTGGCCGCCGAGCTTCTCCAGCCGCTCCTCGAGGCGAGTTTGCTGCGCGAGCAAACGATCGAGGCGCGCGGAGTCCGCTTCTTCTGCGAGCGCTGCGTGCACAGCATCGAGTTCGCGCAACGCCAACGCGCGCCCTTCGATGCCTTGCGTCACGGCATGGAGCACCGTGCTGTCCGCCGGGACGTGAGGCTCTTGCGGCAAGTAACCGACGCGCAACTCGCGGCGCACCGCGCGTTCGCCCGCGTCCGGCACGAGTTCGCCCGCGAGGATGCGAAGCAGCGTCGACTTGCCGCAGCCATTGGGACCGAGCAGCCCGATGCGCTGGCCTTCGCCGACGACCAGATCGACGCCGCGCAGCAAGTGGCGGTCGCCGATCGAGAGATGAATGCCCTTGACGGTGAGAAGGCTCATCGAAGGGATGGGCTCACGGACGTTGGTTGGATGCGCGGAATCACTTGCCTGCTTCGGCGGGCTTGCCCTTCGCCTCGGTTTGCTTCGTGGCTGCTGCTTCGGCGGCGGGGTCGACGCGCTTCATCGTGGTCTTCATCGCCATGTTCATCTTCATGCCCTGCGGCATGCCCATGACCATCGTCATCGAACTCTCGCTGTCGGCGGCCATGCCCGACGAGAGGTCGATGAGGCTGTAGCCCACCGCGTCGCGGACCTCGATCGTCATGCCGCCAGGAAGATTCAGCCCGTCGGTCGCGAACTCCATCTTCTGGTCGAGGCGCGCGATGCCCTTCTCCACCGACACGAGCTTGTTGGTGATCTTGCACTTCATGTCGCCAAAGCGCCCCATCGGCGCCGTGGTCTCACTGAGCCAGGTCGCGCCGATCGCAACCGGCTCTTCGGGCATCTCCGGCACCGCCTGCATCATCATCTGCTTCATGTCGATGCCAGAGCTTCCGCCTTCCAGCGCTTCGGGCGCGTCCATGGAGAGGACTGCGCCGCGCTCGCTCAACACGACGGTCGCGGTCTCACCAACCATGTCGGCCAGGCGGCTCAACGGACCCGGCCGCGACTCTGGATCGTTCGAGTCGTAGTCGACGTTCGCCATGCCCGTCATCTTGGCCTTGAGGCGGCCGTAGGTGTGACGCAACGTCGTCTTGCCACCATCCACCGCGACGACCTTCGCGTCGATCCACAGCGATGTCGACTGCAGCATCTCGACCTTGCCTTGCGGCTGCTCCACCGTGGTCGTCATTTCCGAAGCCTGGACGAGGTGCTGCTCGGTTCCGACCGACGCAGAGATACGGAGCAGGTGCTTCTGTGCCGGCGGGGTCGTTGCCTCCTGCGCGAACGCAGTGCTGACGAACAGCGAGAACACGATCGACGAGATCGACACGGTGGGCTTCATGGTTTCGCGTGGGTTTTGCGCGCGCAGCCGCGGCGCAACGAGGGGCGGAGAGCATAGCATGCGTGGCCCCGTCCTCTTCCGATGCAGATCCACCTCGTCGACGGCACGTATGAACTGTTCCGCGCGCACTTCGGCGCGCCGCGCGCAACGACGTCGAACGGCGTCGAGGTCGGCGCCACGCGCGGGCTCATGCGGAGCCTGCATGCGCTCAAGAAGCAACCCGGCGTCACGCACGTCGGCATCGCGTTCGACACGGTGATCGAGTCGTTCCGCAACGCGATGTTCGCGGGCTACAAGACCGGCGAAGGCGTCGAGCCAGAGTTGCTCGCGCAGTTTCCGCTGGCCGAACGCGCCGCGCGCGCGATGGGCCTGCCGACGTTCTCGATGGTCGAGTTCGAAGCCGACGATGCGCTCGCAACCGCAGCGGCGCGCTGCGCCGAGGATGCGCGAGTCGAACGGGTCCTGATCTGCACGCCGGACAAGGACCTGCTGCAGTGCGTGCGCGGCACGCGCGTCGTCGCGTTCGACCGACGCAAAGAACTCACGATCGACGAGGACGGCGTGCGACAGAAGCTCGGCATCGCGCCGGCGTCGGTGCCCGATTGGCTCGCGCTCGTCGGCGACACCGCGGACGGCATCCCAGGCATCGCGCGCTGGGGTGAGAAGAGCGCCTCGCTCGTGCTCGCTCGCTACGCGACGCTCGAAGCGATTCCTGACGACCCTGCGGACTGGGATGTGGCGGTGCGCGGCAAGGACGCGCTCGCCAACGAACTCCGCAACGCGCGCGGCGATGCGCTGCTCTACCGGCGGCTCGCCACGCTGCGCACCGACGTCCCGATCGCTGCCTCGCCTGACGATCTGCGCTGGGGCGAAAGCGATCGGGATGCGATTGGCTCGATCTGCGACGACTTGGAGTTCGGCTCCTTTGCAGAGCGCTGGCTCGGCTAGCGCCACCCAACTCCCGATGGCATCGGGCGCAGATGAATGGCCGCTAGGTGATGGTCTGCGTCTCCAGTGCGGCATCACGCGCGCAGCGAGCCGCCGCGCCATCGAGTGTTTGCGCGCACTAGAGAGCGGGTAGCCTTTGGGACCTGTCCGCGAACTATTTGCGGACCCGATTCGCGAAGGCCACTCACCTCACCAGGTTCTCCGTGCATCTCACGTTGTCGAAACTGCCTTATTGCCTCCTGCTCGCGCTCGCTGCGTGCAGCGGCGGCGGAGGCTCTAGCGATCTCACGATCGGCCCCGGGCCCGTGCCCGAGTTCTCTTGCTTGCCCAACTCAGGCCCGGTCCCGCTCACTGTGCAGTTCACGGATGAGTCGGAACTCACTCCCACCGCGTGGGAATGGGACTTCGACAACGACGGCGTCGTCGACTCGACCGAGCAACACCCCACGCACACCTACACGACGCTTGGTTCGTTCGCCGTGCGCCTCGTCGTGCGCAACGCAAGTGGATCCAACGCAGTGCTTCGGCAACAAGCGATCACCGCGGAGGCCAGTGTGGCGCTCGGCGATCCGCTGCCTGGCTTGACCGCAGCAGAACGCGCGAGCTTCGACCGCGGTCGCGAGCTCTTCCGCAAACGATTCACGCCGAGCCAAGGACTTGGCCCGCTCTACAACGCAACGTCATGTGAGTCGTGCCACAGCGAACCCGTGCTCGGCGGCGGCGCGGATCTCTATCGCAACTTCTACATGGGCGCGTTCTACGGCTCGACGCCGTTGACCAACCTGCCGAGCGTCGTGGTGCCAGCGTTCGGCGGCACGTCGACCGAGCAAGCGCACTCGCTCACGCGCGGCCGCTACACCATCCCGAATTCCCCCGGACTCATCACGACTGCACAACGCAACTCGATCCCGTTGTTCGGCGTCGGGCTCTTCGAGTTCGTCAGCAACGCGACGATCCTCGCCAACACGGACCCCGAAGACGCCAACGCGGACGGCGTGAGTGGTCGCGTCAACAACGACGGCGCGGGCATGGGCCGCTTCGGGCTCAAATCGCAGTCCAACAACATCGAACTGTTCACGCGTGCGCCGTTGATGAACCAAATGGGCATCACGAGCAATCCGCTCCGCGGCAGCGCAGGAACGGTGAGCCTCGAAGTCGGCATGTCGCCGCAAGCGTCGTCGTCGCCCAATTCGCCGACTTTCGACAACGACGGAGTGACCGACCCAGAGATCGCGCCGGAGGAACTCGCAGACCTGATCGCGTTCACGCGCTTCTTGGCGCCGCCGCAAGCGCGCGCATTCGGGGCAGCAGCACAACGTGGCAATGCTCAGTTCACTTCGATCGGCTGCGCCACCTGCCACATTCCCGAGTTGCCGTCATCGCGCGGCCCGGTGCGCGCCTACACGGATCTGTTGATCCACGACATGGGCGATGACCTCGCCGACGGCATGGCCCTCGGCCGCCCGCAAATCACGCTGAACGGCCCAGACCACACCGGCCGCGAGTTCCGCACGCAACCGCTGTGGGGCGTGTCCCAATCGCATCCGTATCTG
>CAIYFF010000239.1 GCA_903925435.1 uncultured Planctomycetota bacterium
CCGAAGTCGCCGCGCATCGTGCCCGGCGCAGCCTCGGCGCTGTTCGTTGCGCCCATCAGGTTGCGGCACACCTTGATCGCGTTGTTGCCTTCGAGGCACAGCGCGACAACCGGCGAGCTCGTCATGAACTTGACGAGACCCGGGTAGAACGGACGCTCCTTGTGCGCCTCGTAGTGCTTCGCCGCGAGTTCGGGCGTGATCTTCATGAACTTCATCGCGACGATCTTGAGCCCCTTCTCTTCGAAGCGGGACACGAGCTTGCCGCACAGGCCGCGTTGAACGGCGTCGGGCTTCAACAGAATGAGAGTGCGTTCCATGGACTACCTCGATCGATCTGTCCCGCGGGTTGCGGGCACTGGTCAAACTTGTGGGGCAAAGACGATAGCAAGTCGCTGCGGCGGTGCAGCCCGTTTTCCGTTTGCGACATCCTTGGCGATGCTGGCTTGCGCGATCGGTTTGGTCGCGTGCGCCGGACCGCAGCAGAACAGCGTGCAACGAGCAGCGCACCAGCGCGAGACGGAGCGGCTGGTCCGCTTGGAGGAAGAGCAAGTGCGCGAGCAGCGCGCGTTGACGTTGGCGATCGCCGAGGACCGCGAAGCGCTGCGGCAGATTCGCGACGCGGCCGCCGACGCGGCGCAGCGAAGGCGCGACGCCAAGCGCGCTTTGGACAGCGAGTTGGCTGCGCTCGCTCGGGATGAGGCAGCGCTCACTGCGGCGAAGGCCAAGCTGGCCGAGTCCGAAAAGCAGAGTGAAGCGCTGCGCACCGCGATGGCAGAAGCGCAGACGATCGACCTTCGCATCAAGGCCCTGGCCGAGCAATCGGCGCAACTCGATGCGCAGATGTTGGCTGCGCAACGCGACGCGGATGCCAAGGCTGCGGCCCTGGCCCCGCAGTTGGCGGCATTGTCGGAGCGTGTGAAGGCGTTGGCCGCGATCGAGGCGCAACTAGCCGCGCTGTTGCAAGGCGCCGTTCCCGCTCCTGTCGCAGTTCCCGCCCCAGCTGATCCAGCTGCTGTGCAGCCGGCGAAGTGATCGCCGCGAGCCGACCGGCCGTCGGCTCTGCCAGCGTCACATGCGGTAGGGGATCAGGTCCTCGTCGTCGCCCGCGACGCCGAGGCGATCGTTGACGACCTTCGCATCGACGACGATGGACTTGCCGCGATGTTCTGCGGCATCGAACGACAAGTCCTCGAGGCACTTCTCGAGGATCGTCATCAAGCGACGCGCGCCGATGTCCTGCGTGGTCTTGTTGGCCCGGAACGCCACGGCCGCGAGCGTCGCGACTCCGTCCTTGGTGAACTCGAGCTTCACGCCCTCGGTGGCGAACAGCGCTTGGTATTGCTTCGTCAGCGCGTTCTTGGGCTCGGTCAGGATGCGCACGAAGTCCTGCTCCGTCAGCGACTGCAACGCGACGCGCACCGGAAAGCGGCCCTGCAATTCAGGGATCAGCTCGCTCGGCTTGTGGAAGTGGAATGCGCCTGCGCACAAGAACAGCACGTGGTCGGTGCGAATGTGGCCGTAGCGCGTGTAGACCGCGCAGCCTTCGACGACGGACAGCAGGTCGCGTTGCACGCCTTCGCGTGAGACGTCGGGTCCGTCGCCGCCGCCGGAGCCGACGATCTTGTCGATCTCGTCGACGAAGATGATTCCGTCGTTCTGGGCGCGGTCGATCGCTTCTTGGCAGATCGCATCCATGTCGAGCAGCTTGTCGGCCTCCTCGTCGTGGATCAGCGCGCGCGCGTCCGCGAGCGGCAGCTTGCGCAGTTTCATCTTCACCTGCGGCGCGCGACCCCACATCTCCTGAAGCGCCTGCGCGTCGATGCCCATCGTCTCGTTGCCTTGCGGGCCCATCACGCTGAGCGTCGGCGTCTTGCTGTCGCGCAGTTCGACTTCGATCCATTCGCGTTCGAGCTGGCGAGCATTCAGCTGCTCGCGCAACGCGGCGCGCTGCTGCCGGCGTTCTTCGTTGGCCTGTGTGGAATCGGCGGCTGCGGTTGCCGTTTCCGGGGGTTTGCCCTGGAACGGACGAGCGCGCCAGTAGGCCGAGCCTTCCTCGGTGCCCGCGGCGCCTGGCTGCGGATCCTGGTAGGCATGAAGCCCGCGCATGTCGAGCAGCGCCTGGAAGATGCGGTCCTCGGATGCGGCTGCTGCCTTGGCCTCGACCTCCTTGATCTTCTCTGCCCGGACGAGCTGCACGGAGGCGTCGACGAGGTCGCGGACCATCGATTCGACATCGCGACCGTGGTAGCCAACTTCCGAATACTTCGTGGCCTCGACCTTGACGAACGGAGCGCGGGCCAACGTGGCGAGCCTCCGTGCAATCTCAGTCTTGCCGCATCCGGTGGGGCCGATCAGCAGGATGTTCTTTGGGTAGACGTCGGCTGCGAGTTCTGCCGGTAGCTGTCGCCGGCGCCAGCGGTTGCGGAGCGCTACGGCCACCGCGCGTTTCGCTTTGGCTTGGCCGACGATGTAGTCGTCGAGACGGCGCGTGATCTCCTTGGGCTGCAGGTCTAGGCCTTCGTCGTTCATGAGGGGGGAAGAGCATAGCGACGACCTTGTCGCATCGGGCTCGGCCATTCTGCTCTGGACTCCAGCTCTGGGTCCGGCTTTCCTTCCGCCCTCGATTCGCACGGAACCCCTGAAACCTGATGGCCAAGCGACCGATCAAGAAGTCCGCCTCCCCGACCCAGCCGAAGCAGAAGGCATCCTCTGGCAGCGACCGCCTCTCCGAACTCCAGCTCCTGATCGAGCTGATGGTCGAGAAGGACGTTGTGGAGGTCGAGATCGAGGAGAGCGGCACGCGCTGGCGCGTTCGCCGCAAGGACCAGCAGCCGCAGTCGGTCGCGTTCGCAGCGCCCGCAGCGATGACACTGGCTGCTCCCGCCCAGGCCGCTCCGCATGCGGTCTCGGCCTCGGGTGGCGCCGTTGCCGCTGCG
>CAIYFF010000240.1 GCA_903925435.1 uncultured Planctomycetota bacterium
CGTCGGCGAGAACGAGGCCCAGGCCTCGCGCTGCGCAGCCTTCATCGCGGCAAACGGATCCGGTGTCGTGCTCATCTGCTCAGCATGCGCGCGTGGCTTCGAGCGCGCTACGTAGCGCCGCCGCGTGCATGCAGGCGGAAGAACGCGATCGCTTGCGACTCGGCCCAACGACTTGGGCGCATCGGCGTGCCGCCGTCGACGAAGCTGCAATGGCCACCGTGCGGAACAAACTGCGGCACGAGCCACGGCGACGCATCGACAGATGCTTGCGGCAACACGCGACCTGGCACCAACGGATCGTCCGCCGCGGAGATCAGCAGCGTCGGCACGCGGATCGATGGCAAGAACTGCGCGCTGCTCGAACGTCGCCAGTAGTCCTTCGCATCGGCAAAGCCGTGCAATGGCGCGGTCACGAGGTCGTCGAACGCAGCGAAGCTCGCGCACTTCGCGGCCCGCTCCTCGTCGAGCAGATGCGGATAGTCGCGCGCCTTCTGCACGGCCTTTGGCACCAGCGTCTTCAGGAAGTGGCGCGCGATCGCGCCAAACCACCGCTCGTCGCACTGCCGCGCCGAGACTTCGAGATCGAACGGAGCTGACACCGCTGCCGCAGCGCGCAACTGTGGCGGCGCTGCGTCGCCGATTTCACCAAGCCACTTGAGCAGCGCGTTGCCGCCGAGCGAGAAGCCGATTGCGAACAACGAACGCTGCGGTGCGATCTCCGCGAGCTTGCGCACCACGAATGCGATGTCGCCCGTCTCGCCGCTGTGGTAGCTGCGCGGCAGACGATTGGGCTCACCGCCGCACGAGCGAAACTCCAGCATCGCGAGCGACCACCCGATCGCGCGCAATCGCTGCGACAACTCACCGACGTAGCGCGACCGGCGGTCCCCTTCGAGGCCATGGAACAGCACGACCATCGGCGCGCGCGGATCACCATCCCAGAAGTGCACGCGGACGAAGTCGCCGTCCTGCGTGTCCCAACGCTCCATGCGATCCGCGTCGTCTCGCGCAGCAGGACGGCTCGCGAGCATGGTCTGCACGAGTCCAGAACGAGCCCACCACGCCGGCCGGAACGGTCGCTTGCCGAGTTCGGCAATGGCTCGCTCCTTGTGCTCGTGCGGCGACATCGCGAGTCCTTGTAGCGGCGCGCCACAGCGCGCGCGAATCGACGCCCCTCCTCTGCGCGTTCCATTCTGCGTATGGTCCGCGTCCCAACATGCTCCGCGGCAACAAAGAACTGCTCGTCGTCGGCGATCGCGTGCTCGTGAAGCCCGAGACCGGCGAGGTGAAGACCAAAGTCGGCCTCTATCTCCCCGCCGGGGTCATCGAGAAGGAAGACGTGCGCAGCGGCACGATCGTCGCCGTTGGTCCAGGCACGCCGCTGCCGCCGCCCAACGACGAACACGAGCCGTGGAAGGATGGCTACCGCGCGCCGCGCTTCATGCCGATGCAGGTGACCGTCGGCGACTACGCGCTGTTCTTCCGCAAGGCTGCGATCGAGATCACGTTCGAGGACGAGAACTTCCTCGTCGTGCCCTACGGCGCGATCCTCGTGCTCGTGCGCAACAAGGGCGTGCCCGACAAGCTGCCCGAGAGCCTGTGACGATGGCGGAGCCCGACAAGACGAGCATCGACGGCGCGATCGAACGGCACCTGCCGGGGCTTCGCGCGTTCGTGCGACTTCGCGTCGGGCCCGAGTTGCGCGCCTACGAGTCGTGCTCGGATCTCGTGCAGTCCGTGTGCCGCGAACTCGTCGAGGACTGGTCCGAGTTGTCGTTCGACAACGACGCAGCGTTGCGCAGTTGGCTGTTCACGACCGCGCTGCACAAGGTCCAGCATCGCGCGCGCGACATGCATCGCGACAAACGCGACGTGCGCCGCGTGGTCGGCGGCACGGTCGGCGCAGAACTCGCGGCGGACTACGCGGCGCTCGGAACGCCGAGCGTGAACGCGATGACGCA
>CAIYFF010000241.1 GCA_903925435.1 uncultured Planctomycetota bacterium
ATCGAGCACGCCGTTGCGGCCGTCGTTGTGCGGAATGATGTGCGTGCCCGGCATCATCATCGAGAACGCCGCGCGCTCGACGCCCTTGATGCGCGAGATGATGCGCGCGGTCTCGGGGATGCGTTTGGCATTGTTGGCGCATTCGCCCGCGAGGTGCCAAGACGGGTCGCGGCTGTAGAACACATAGGTCCGCCAGCTGCCGGTGTAGCCCTCCTTCTGCGGCCACTCGGCGTAGTCCTCGACCGTGAGCTGCTTGGCCTCTGCGAGGATCGCTTCGAAGTGCCGCTCGAGGTAGCGCGTGAACGGGAAGGTCGGAGCCTCCCAAAGCATCTGTTGGCCGGTGGACATGCGACGCGGATGGTGTTGGCGATCTGGCGAAGGGTCAAGGGGCCCCGCCCGGCACGGCATCGAGAATGCGACGCGCGCCCCTGTAGAGTGCCGCGCCCGAACCAGGACTCCCCATGCGCATCCCCCACGCCACCGCTCTCCTCGCCGCCACAGCCATCGCCGCCTGCTCGTCGCAAGACTCCCAAGCCAAGGGCGCATCCGCGCAGGCTCCCGTCACGGTCACGGCCACGGCCGCAGTTGCCGTGGCGCCCGCGCCCACGACGCTGAAGGCCGCGATGAAGGCGATCGAAGAGGACTGGAAGGCCGTCGAAGGCGCGATCGACCACCTCAAGAAGGGCACCGCGCCGGACCTCGCCGCGACCGAGGCCGCCGCGCGCCGCGTCGCGCAGGCGATGCACTTCGCCTACGACCCGTTCGAGGACAAGGAAGTCCCCAACTTCGCAACGATGGCGAAGGAAGCCGAAGCCGCGCTCAACGCGTTTGCCGACCACGCGAAGAACGGCAAGCAGGACGCGATGAAGGAACTCGGCAAGACGCTGCAAGAGCAACACTGCGCGCGCTGCCACGACGCGACGGAAGAAGCGAAGGGCTGATCGCGCGCTGCGCTCAGTTCGCGCGCAGGCGCACGAGCTCCGGCAACTCGGTCGCGTTCTCGACCGCGACGATCGCATCGCGCACCGCGCGCGCTTTGCGCTGCTTCAACTCGGCGGGGAAGTTCTTCTCGCCGTTCTCGAAGTAGTCCGCGAGCTTCTGCAGCTGCGGCACGACGCGCTTTGCGTGTCCGCCGTAGAGCCGCAGGATCTCCATGAGCTCGGGCGTGCGATGCTCGCTGGCCCACGGGTTCTGGTCGCGCGCATAGTCCACGCAGGCTTCGAGGCCTTCTTCGACGCGGTTCTTGGCGAGCACGCGAAGGCCTTCGACGCGCACGCCGTCGGCGAACATCTCGCCACTCGGCGCGGGCTCGACCACCGCGCGGTAGATCGCGGGCAACAGTGGCGCGACGGCTGCTGCGGACAGGTTGCGATAGACCGACGCAAAGCTGCTGCGCGCGCGGCCGTCCTGGTTTTGCAATCCTGCGCGCACGGCCGTGTAGAGCGACTCCGGGTCGACGCCTTCGAGCGAACGATCGAGCATGCCGCCGCGGTCAAACAACGCGAACGTGACGTAGCGCTGCTGCATGCCGCGCGGGTCGCGCTGCGGATCGTGCTGCGCCAACAGTTCGAGCAACTGCGGGATCGCGCCGTTTGCAGGCTTGCCGATGTGCGACAAGGCTTCAGCGGCCTTGATGCGCAACCACAGGTCGTCGGAACCCAACGTGCGGCGCAACGCGTCGACTGCGGCAGCAGAACGACCGCGCATCGCCGCGAGCGCCTGGCACGCGCCGTAGCGCGCGTGCAACGTGGGCGCATCGAGCATCGCAATCAGCGACTCGACCACCGGTGCGCGGCGACGTTCTAGCGCCATCGCGGCGCGCTCGCGCACAACGGGCGACCAGCTCGAAAGGCGCGCGAGCAACGCATCGTTCGCCATCGCGTCGTAGGCGCTCGTGCGGTCCTTGTTGTCCCAGCCGCGGCCGTCGACGATCAGGTCCTGCGACTCTTCGTCGGAGAGTTGCCTTGCGATCGACGGCCGCTTGCCCGTCAGCAGCAGTTGCTGCTTTGGCATCGCAAACCAGAGCAGGAACGCGCCCGTCGCATCCCAACCGTGGTAGCTGTCGTGGTCCTTCTCCGGCGGGCCTTGGTGCACAAACGTGCCGTCATGTCGCCGCGCGAGATCGGCATAAGAACCACCAAACGCGCGCATCCACGCGCCGGCCGCATGCGGGCCGCAGCGCGCGACGCCGGGCATCGCCCACAGGATGTTGAAGTAGTTGCCGGTGTGGCCCGTGTCGCGTTCGGCGCCGTACGACGCGACGCTCATGCGCGCGAAGAAGTCGGCAGCGTCGTTCTCGCCGAGCAGATCGAACAGCACCGCGGCCATGCCGCACTTGCCGTTGTCGTCGTGCGTCTCGATCCAAGGATGATGGTCGCCATACGGCACAGCGCCCTTGCCGACGTAGAACCGCAGCAGCTTCGCGCTGCGTTCGATCGCTTCTGCAACGATGGGATCGTCGACGCCTGCCTTGCGCGCGAGCACGAGCGCGATCGTCAGCGGCACGCCCGGCGAGTTCATCATGCCGTAGCCACCCAACCTTCCGTCCGGCCGCGCGAAGCCGTGGCCCCACGATCCGACCGCGCTCTGGCCGTTCGCTGCAGCGAGCGCAAGCCGCCGCAGTCCTGGCATCGCATCCGCGTCGCCGGTTGCGATCGCGTATTCGGCGAGGAACAGCATCACGTAGCCGTAGTGCCACGTCTGCATCGAGTCGCTGTCGAAGTCGGCGGCCCATCGCGCCTCGCGCTGCAGCAACGCGCGATGCGCATCCTTGTCGTGCGCCAGCAACGCGAGCGCGTTGAGCGAACGAGGAATCGGATCGAGCCTGCGGCCGTAGCCATCCTTCGCCATGCGCAATGCCAATGCCGCGCAGCCGCGTTCGAGGATCTGCTTCGACTTGTCGCACGCAAACGGCGAAGTCGGCGAGTAGTCGCCGAGCTGCGGCAACGGGATCGTCACTTCGCTTGTCGTTGCGTCGCGCCAGCGCGAGAGCCGCAGCGTTCCGCCGCCCTTTGCCGATTCTGCGAACGAGATCGCGCGGCCGAGTTCGGTGCGCGGATCGCGCGAGAACGCGTTGCCGCCGACGCCGAGCAACACATCGCC
>CAIYFF010000242.1 GCA_903925435.1 uncultured Planctomycetota bacterium
GACGTCGAGAGCGCCGGCGAGCAATGCGATGGGTGCATGGGGCGGTTCTGAAGGGAAATGTTTCGTTCCTGCGCGGCCGATTCGTGCAGCGCCCGGATTTCCTTCCCCCGTTGCGCCACTCCAATACGGGGCCAAGATGCTGCAGTGACCGCTTCGGACTCTGACTACTCGGCCCGTCTCGAACAGATCGGGCGCTACTTCATGGGTGGGTCGGACGTTCACATTGCATTGGCGCGGCTGGCGCAGAGGCTCGAGGAGCTCGGGATCCCGTACGCGATCTGCGGCGGGCTCGCGGTCAACGCGCACGGCTACGTGCGCACGACGACGGACATCGACGTGCTGCTCACTCCGCAGGGGCTCGCACAGTTCAAGAAGGGCGCGGTCGGGCTCGGTTGGGTCGAGAAGTTCTCCGGCAGCCGCGGCGTGAAGGACGCCGAGCGAAAGGTGCCGATCGACTTCCTGGTGTCCGGCGGGATCCCAGGCGACGGCACGCCGCACGGCATCGTGTTCCCGGATCCGCAGGAGGTCGCCGTCGAACGCGGCGGCGCGATGTTCCTTCGGCTCCCGACGTTGGTCGAACTGAAGCTCGCGAGCGGCATCACGCTGCCGCAGCGCCTCCAAGATCTCGCCGACGTGATCGCGCTGATCCGGGCCAACGCTCTGCCGCTTGCGTTCGGCGACCAGTTGCATCCGTACGTGCGCGAGAAGTGGGCGCAACTGTGGCGTGACGCGCAGCAAGTCGATCCGCAGGCGGAGTAGGTGGCGTCGTCGCGAGAACGCAACGCAGGCGGCCGCAGCGCCTGCTTCAGCGCAGTTCGAGCACCGCGAGCACCGGCCGGTGGTCGGATGCCGACTTCTCTTCGACGACGCGCGCTTGCTGCACGAGCCATCGGTGCTGCGGGGCCGCGTAGACGAAGTCGATCTCGCGCTCCGGCTGGTCGGCAGGAAAGGTCGCTTGCGATCCCGCGGGCTTCGCGGCGTTCGTGGCGCGGGCGTCGAACAGCGCGAGGGTCCTCGAGCCCGGCACGTCGTTGTAGTCGCCCGCAACGATCCACGGCGTGTCGAGCGCATCGAGGGTCGCGCACAACGTCGATGCTTGGGCAAAGCGCTTGCTGTCGTCTGCGACCCAGTTGAAGTGCACGCACACCACGGAGACGGCGACGCCGTTCTCGGTCTCCACTTCGACGAGCAGTGCGGCTCGCGGTTCGTCGCCAGGCGGCAGCGGCACGATGCGCTGCGAACGGATCGGCATGCGCGACAGCAGGGCGAGTCCGTATCGCCCGCCTTGGTAGTCCATGAACGACGCGAACGCCGCGTGCATGCCGAGCGCGCGACCGAGTTCTGCAGGTTGATCGACGCGCCCGCTGCGGGATACGGATTGGTCGACTTCCTGCAGCGCGACGATGTCAGGCGCGAGCGCGGACAGCGTTGCCGCAGTGCGCGCGAGGTCGACGCGTCCATCCATGCCGGCGCCGTGGCGGATGTTGTAGGTGACGACGCGCAGTTCGGCTGGCTTCTGCAGCTTCGCGCCAACGCAGCTGGCCAAGAGCGAAAGGCACGCCAACAACATCGAACTCGGGATGGGGCGGCAGCCGGTGAAGCGCATGCGCGCAGCGTGGCGAATTCGCGCCCCTTCCGTCAATGCGCGAGGCTCTCGCGCCGCGATCACTCCGCGACCGCAACCGCGAGCGCGCGGATGCGGTCCGGCACGGCGATGGGGCGCCCCGACGCGGGATCCAAGAACACGAGGCCGGTCTTGGCCTCGGCGACGAGCGCGCCGTCGCCAGTGCGGATCGCGCGGTATCCGAGATCGCACGAGACGCGCGCGACGTCGAAGACTCCGACTTCGAACCGAAGGCGGTCGCCGGCGAACGCCTCCTTCTTGTAGACGATCGCCGCATCCGCGAGCACGAGCCGCGCGCCACAGACGTCGCCCTCGGTCATGCCGTTGCTGCGAAAGAACCGCCAGCGCGCCTCGTGGATCAGGCTCAGCATCGCGTCGTTGCCGAGGTGCGAGCCGTAGTTCATGTCGGTCACGCGCACATCGATCTCGGTTGCGAACGGCAGGGACTGAGGAAGGCGAAGTTCGATTCGAGCCATGGCGCACGGGCGCGCGCATTTGCGTCGACGCGCCTTGGTTCGAGGATAGCATCCTTGCCCCCCTCATGACCCCTCGCGCACCGGCCAACATCATGGTCGTCGGCGACGTGCACCGTTTCTGGCGCGCGTTCGACGTCGACTACCTCGTGCGCGAGAAGCCAGCGCTGACCATGTTCGTCGGCGACCTCGGCGACGAGGACGTCGAGTTCACGCGCACGATCTCGCAAGTGCCCGTGCCCAAGGTCGTGATGCTCGGCAACCACGACGCGTGGGAGAGCTTCCAGAAGAAGCGCGCGACGCAGCGCCTGAAGGACATGCTCGCGATCCTCGGCGACGACCACCTTGGCTACGACGTGCGCGAAGTGCCCGAAGCGGGCATCTCGATCGTCGGGGCGCGGCCGTTCTCGTGGGGCGGGCCGAGCCTGCGCAGTCCAGAGCTCTACAACGAGCTGTATGGCGTGCACACGCACCGCTCGTCGGCGGCCAAGATCGTCGAGGCGGCGCGACGCGCAGAGCACCGCGATCTCGTGATCCTCGCGCACAACGGGCCGCTCGGGTTGTCGCAGGATCCGCACGACATCTACGGCAAGGACTTCGGGCGTCCGGGTGGCGATTGGGGCGATCGCGACCTCGCGCTCGCGTTGCAGCGCATCGAAGACCTCGGGCTCCGCGTTCGCATGTTGATCGCGGGCCACATGCACAACTCGCTCGTGCATCCACGCGGCGCGCAGCGCGTTCGCTTTTGCCGATTGCACGACACGCTCTACATCAATCCGGCCGTGGTGCCGAGGATTCGCGAAGGGCAACTCGGATCGGAGTCGTACTTCGTGCGCACATCGTGGGTCGATGGCAAGTGCACGGCGGTCGACGAAGTGTGGGCTGACGCAAAGGGCCAGGCGCGTCATTGCACGCCGGCTCCATTCGTAGAACTGGGTCATGACCGCGAACCGTTCGCGGAGGAAGACGAAGGCGAGGAGTGATCGTGTCGGAGTCGGCAGACGTCGTCGTCGTAGGAGGCGGAATCCTCGGTTGCTCGGTTGCGTTGCATCTCGCGACGGCGATGCCGACCGCGCGCATCGTCGTGCTCGATCGCGGCCCGATCGCGGGCGCAACGTCGGGGCGATGCATGGGCCACCTCATGGTGACCCCGGACACCAAGGAAGAGTACGCGTTCTCGCACACGAGCATCCGCATGTGGGCGGAGCTGCAAGAGGAGATCGGCGGCTTCGACTACAACCCGACCGGCGCGCTCTATCTCGCAGACGAGCCTGAAGACCTCGAGTTGCTGCCGATCCTGCAGAAGCAGTTCGCAGACTGCGGCGACAAGGCGGACATCCTCGACCAGAAGCAGTTGCGCGACATGGAGCCAGGGCTCGCGCACGACTTGCCCGGCGCCTTGTTCTACGAGGGCGATGGCGTGGTGCTGCCGATGACGTCGTGCTCGGCGATGCTGCGCCTTGGTCAGCGGCGCAATCCCAAGCTCGAAGTTCGTCCCGGGACCGAAGTGACGGGATTCGACGGCGTGGGTTCGCGCATCACCGCGGTGCGCACGAAGAACGGCGTGATCAAAACCGAGAACGCGGTCATCGCGTGCGGCGTGTGGTCGCCTGCGGTCGGCAAGCTCGCAGGCATCCCGGCGCTGCCGATCGTGCCGCGCGCCGGCAACCTCGCGATCACTGCGCATCACGCGACGCCGATCCTGCGTCAGTTGCTCGAAGTGAGCTACATCCGCTTCGCGCACGGCGCGGCCAAGGTCGATCCGTGGAAGACCGACGAGGACAAGGGCGGCCACGCGGTCAACATGCAACCGCAGAGCGCTGGCGGTTGCCTGATCGGCTCGACGCGCCAGTTCCGCGGCTTCGACACGACGCTCAATCGCGAGTTGCTGCATCGTTCGCTGCTGCGCGCGCAACGCTATGCACCGGGGCTCGCCGACTTGCCGATCGTCCGCACGTGGGTCGGGCTTCGGCCGTACTCGGTCGACAAGCATCCGTTCGTCGGTCCATGGCCGCAGACCGATGGGCTTTGGATCTGCAGCGGCCACGAGGGTCTCGGCATCAGCCTGTCGATGATCAGCGGCCACCTGATCGCGGCGCAGATGACGAAGACGCAGTGCGAGGTCGACCCGACGTCGTGGCTGCCGAGGAGGATCCTGTGAGCGGCGATCTGCGCATTGGCGGCATTCGCCGCGGCGATTCGGTGGAGTTCACGTTCGAAGGCGAACGCATCGTTGCACAAAAGGGCGAGACGATCGCGATGGCGCTGTGGGCGCACGGGCAACGCGTGTTGCGCAACAGCAGTCGCGACGGCGGGCCGCGCGCGGTCTTGTGCAACATGGGCGTTTGCTACGAGTGCCTCGTGCGCATCGACGGCGCAGTGGTGCGTGCATGCATGACCGAGGTCGAGAACGGCATGAGCGTGTTGCGCGGAGGCAAGCCATGAGCGCGCCCACTTGCGAAACGCCCGCAACGATCGACGCGGACGTCGGCATCGTCGGCGCAGGCCCTGGCGGCATGGCGGCAGCGCTGCGCATCGCCGAAGCAGGCCTCTCGGTCGTCATTCTCGACGAAGGCTCGCGACCGGGCGGACAGATCTTCCGGCAGTTGCCCGATGGGTTCGTTCACGCCAACCCGCCTGCAGAACCGCCGAGCCACGACGCGGGCCATGACTTGTTGCACGCCATCTCGGGCGCAACGGTTCGCATCGAACAGCGCGCCACGGTCTGGGACGCGACGCCGCCGCGCGGCGACGAGCCTGGCCGCCTCTGGTTTGAGCAAGGCTCCGCGTCGCGCTTGCTGCGCTGCAAGGCGATCGTGCTCGCGCCGGGCGCGCTGGATCGCTGCGTGCCGTTCCCGGGTTGGACGCTGCCGGGCGTGATCACTGCTGGCGCAGCGCAGGTCATGGTGCGCGGCTACGGCATCAAGCCGGGTGCGCGCGCTGTCGTCGCGGGCTCTGGTCCGCTGCTGTTGCCGACCGTCACTGCGCTCGCGTCTGCCGGAGTCAAAGTGGTGGCCGCGCTGGAGGCTGCGCCGCGCATCGCCGCGTTGCGCGCGTTGCCCGGTGTGCTGCGCAGCGGCGCGCGGTTGCGCGAAGCGATGTTCTATGCGCGACAACTGTGGCGCACTGGAGTGACGCTGCAGTTCTCGCATGCGGTGTTCGCGGCCGAAGGCGATGGCTGCGTGCAGCGCGCGGTGATCGGCAAGCTCGATCGCGAAGGCAATCCGATCCGGTCGAGCGCGAAGTCCATCGACGTCGACGTCGTGTGCACGGGCTATGGCCTCGTGCCTTCGATCGAGATCGGGCAACGACTTGGCTGCAAAGCCGTGTGGAACGAGGCTCGCGGTGGCTGGCACATCGAGGCGTTGAGCTTTGGCGCCACCAACGTCGAGCGCGTGTTCGCGGTCGGCGAGATCGCAGGAATTGGCGGCAGCGAGGTCGCGATCGCAGAAGGCCACGCCACTGGCGCGATGGTCGCGGGCATCCTGCAGCAGCGCCCGGTGCTGTCTGCGTTGCGCGACCGCGCGACGTCCGTTCGCCGTGCCGCGGACGCGATGCTGCGCGCGTTCGTCGTGCCGAAGGGTGTGTTCTCGCTCGCAGGCGACGACACGATCGTGTGCCGTTGCGAAGATGTCTCGGCAGCCTGCGTGCGCGACGCGGCGCGGTTGCACGGCGACAGCCTGCGCGCGATCAAGATGGGATGCCGCGCCGGAATGGGGCCGTGCCAGGGTCGGATGTGCACGCCGAACGTGCAGGCGATCGCAACGCGCGGATCGTGCCAGCAGTGGGACGAACCGGTGGCGCAGGTCCCGCTCAAGCCGGTGCGCACGCAGACGATCCTGTCCGCTCCGACGAAGTGAGCTCGCATCCGTCGCGTGCTACGGATGGATCGCGTGGCTATAACGCCGCGCGATGACCATCCTGCGCACGCTGCCGTTCACTCTCTTCCTCGCCACGTTTGCATGCCAATCGGCGCCGCACCAAGAGCCCGCGCAGGCTGCGGCTTCGAGCAGCGCCGAGCAGGATGCCGAGAAGCAGAAGCAAGAAGCTGAGGAGAAGCGCACCAAGGCGAAGGAGCTCGCCAACAAGCGCCGCGATCTCGACTACGCGAAGATCGGCGTGCAGACCAACGCGATCGAGCGCCAGATGCGCACGATGACGATCGAGGCGCAGGTGCACGACGCTGAGTTGGAGCTACAGAAGCAGAAGAAGGAGTTGGAGCTGCACCAGAAGGAGACGGCTCCGCGCGAGATGGAGGAGCATCGCATCTCGCTCGACTACCAGATCCACCGCGCCGAAGAGTCCAAGGAAGAGCTCGCCGAATTGGAGGCGATGTACAAGGACGATGAGTTCGCGTCGAAGACCAAGGAGCTTGTGATCAAGCGTGGCCGTCGCCAGGCGGAGATGGCGGATCGCAATCTCGCCGTGGGTCGGCGTGAGTTCGGAGTGTTCGAGAACCACACGATGCCGGAGCGCGAGCGCGATCTGCAGAAGAAGGTCCGCGATGCGGAGATGGCGCTCGAGAAGGCGCGGCTCGAGAAGCAGAAGGCGATGATGGAGCTGGATGTCCAGCAGCGTCAGGCCGACGACAAGGTGAAGGACCTCGAACTCGAGATCGTCGAGTTGGAGAAGAAGCTCGCCGAGGACAAGAAGTGAGGCGACGCACAGTTTGCGCGGCATGGGTCGCGCTCGCGCTTGCGCTGCCATGCGCTGCGCAAGATGAGCCTGCGGCCGCATCGCTGCGCACGAAGGACGCCGCAGTCGCCGGCGCAGATCGAGCCATCGCATACCTCGTCGCGACGCAGCATCCCGATGGCTCGTGGGGCTCCAGGTCGACGGACAGCCTGTTCGACAAGGGCTTCGCGGCCGAGACCTACTACTGCTACCAGATGGGCGCGCACGCGCTCGGCGTGCTCGCGCTGCGTCGCGCGCCAGAGACTGCGGAGCGCCGCGTTGCGCTCGAGAAATCCGTTCGCTGGCTCTCGACCGCCGAGATGCCCTTGCGCGGCAGCAACTGGGACAACGACGCGGTGTGGGCGTGGCTTTACGGCACGGTCGCGATGACGGAGATCGCACGCGATCCTCGCTTTGCCAACGACGACTGGCGCGGGCCCATCGCGCAGCGCGGCATGGAGTTCGTGCGGTGGCTCGAGAAGAACCAAGTGCCCGACGGCGGCTTTGGTTACTACGACGATCCGATCTACACGCAGCGGCCGAAGTGGGCGACGAGCTTCTCGACCAGCGCGGTGCTGCCGGCGCTCGCGGTCGCGATGCAACTCGGCTGGGCGCAGGATCCGGAGACTGCCGCGCGTGCCGCTCGCTACATCCAGAAGTGTCGCTTGCCCAATGGCGCCTACGAATACGACCTCAACCCGATCCCGCGCGTGCGCGGCGGAGAGGAGATCAACAACGTGCGCGGTAGCCTCGGTCGCATCCAAGCGTGCAACTGGGCGCTCTCGCAGTTCGGCGATGCATCCGTCACGACCGAGCGCATTCGCGACGGCGTGAAGTTGTTCTTCGAGCACCACAAGTTCCTCGCGGTCGCGCGCATGCGTCCCATCCCGCACGAGGCCTACTACGCCAACGCGGGCTACTTCTTCTACTTCGGCCACTTCTACTGCAGCCAGACGATCGAGATGTTGCCGACCGAGGAGCGCGAACCGTTCCGCGAGCAATTGCGCGAGAAGCTGCTGCTGACGCAGCGGAAGGACGGGTCGTTCTGCGACTTCCAGAGCACGAGCTACATGACCACTTCATCCACGGCGTTTTCGGCGATGGCGTTGCTCGCGGGGATTGAGTTGCCAAAGCCAGCTTCGGCTGCGGAGGGCGCGCGATGAGCGGTTGCGATCCCACCGGCGATGAGTTGCAAGCGATCGCCAACAAGCTCGGGCTCGACGTTGCCAAGCGACACATCTTATTGTGCTGCGATGCCAGGAAGGCGAAGTGCTGCGATCCGATCGAAGGCCAGAAGTCCTGGGACTACCTGAAGGGGCGTCTCAAGGAACTCGGCCTCTCCGAACGCGGCGGCGTGCAGCGCACGAAGGCAGACTGCCTGCGCGTCTGCAAGGACGGGCCGATCGCAGTCGTCTATCCAGAAGGCGCGTGGTACCGCCGCTGCGATGCCGCGGCGTTGGAGCGCATCGTGCAGCAGCACGTGATCGGTGGGCAGGTCGTAGAGGACCTGCTCATCACCGAGCATCCGCTCGAGCCGTGAGCTGTGCGACGCAGATCATGCGTCGATATGCTTGAGCAGAGGCGCGCCGACGGCGTTCGATGTCAGTTGCTCGATCAGCTGATCCAGCATCGCCTCGGTCTCTACAGTCGCCGTGCGTGCGAGCGGCTCGCCGTCCTTCTTCGTGAGCACGGCAAACCAATGCCCGTCATCGTCGGCGTGGCGCACGAAGCGATTGCGAAGACGCAGCGCCGTGCGCGTTTCCATCAGCTCGACCTTCACCGCGTAGCGGTCGCGGCTCGGCAGCCCGCGCAGCAATGCGGCGCCATCGGGGCCCAGAAAGTGGAACACGGTGCGGCCTTGGTCATCTGTGACGATTTCGAATCTCGAGCGCATGTCGTTGCCCTCCGATCCTGGACGCGCGAGATCCACGCCATGTTTCACGAGGGGACGCAGACGCGAGAATCGGGGAGTCGCTCTTCGGCCCAGTTCCGTAGTTGAGCGGGCGACAGCAGCGACTTCGCTGCGGCGAAAAGTTCCGCCGCCGCAGGCTTTGACGCCATGCGGCGGCGGCCACGAATTGGCTTCACCCGCGCGGGCCTCTCACTCCCGCACGGGCGTTGCTGCGTGGAAGCGCTTAGCGGCGCAGTTCGCACCATGGCGAGGCCGGATGCACGGCTGGCTTGTTTTCTGGTGGCTGAGACGCGCGCAATGGACGGCTCGGAACGGAAGCGTCCATGGCATCGGCGTCGCGCGTTCTTTTGCGACGGCGAGGAACAGAACCCGACTGTGCTCTCGCCATCGCGCGTCCGGCCCCTACCGTGCTGCGCCGCCATGGTCCGCCGCGAACAGAGCCCGAACAAGTCGCCCGATGGCGCGATCGCGCGCGTGCTCAAGGACACCTTCGGCCTCGCCTCGCTGCGTCCTCTGCAGCGCGAGGCGATCCTTGCCGGAGTCGAGGGCCGCGATGCGCTCGTGGTGCTGCCGACGGGCGGCGGCAAGTCGCTTTGCTACCAGCTGCCACCGCTCGTCACCGGCAAGTTGACGGTCGTCGTCTCGCCGCTCATCGCGTTGATGAAGGACCAACTCGATGGCCTACGGTTGCTCGGCTATCCGGCCGCTGCAGCGCACGGCAACCTGACGCCAGCGGAGAAGCGCGAGCTGTGGCGCGAGCTGCAGGGCGACTCGTTGCGGCTGCTCTTCGTCGCTCCCGAGCGGTTGTTCTTCGATGGCTTCCTCTCGCAGCTGACCTCGCTCGACATCGGCGCGTTTGCGATCGACGAGGCGCACTGCATCAGCCAGTGGGGGCATGATTTCCGCCCCGAGTACCGCCGACTCGCGGAACTGCGCGATGTGTTCCCGAACGTGCCGTTCCACGCATTCAC
>CAIYFF010000243.1 GCA_903925435.1 uncultured Planctomycetota bacterium
CGCCGACCGGCACTGCGACTTCCTTGCCGCCCGCGACGTCGAAGTTCGCGGTGCGGAAGTCACCGCGACCACCGATGACCAGTTGGTCTGGCGCGGTGGGCTTCGGACCGTTCCAAGCAAGGCGCACCTTGCCCGTCTTCACGTATTCGGGATTGAGCGGACGGAAGCCTGCCTTGTCGTCCCCGATGCGATGCACGTAGTGCCATGCAGCGCCAACCTTGACGAACTCGGAGAACGGAACGCGCGGCCCCTTCCCGACCTTCATCGAGTCGAGCAACGGCGCCTTGCTGCGCGCATCGTCCTTGGCAAACCCGATCGTGCCGAGCTTGAGATCGCCCTCGAACGGATTGCCGTCCATCGGCCGACCGCTTGCGTTGTCGTCGAAGAACGTGACCTGCTCGCCGCCGACGTCTGCAGTCCAACTCGCGGCGGACCGGTAGTAGATCGGCGTGTTCTGCGGCGACGGCGCGAGGTTCACCTCGGCCTCGCCGAGCTTCTCGCGATCGCTGCCAGTCCAGAAGAACATCGCATACGGGACCTTCTTCTCGGCATCGAGATGGAACGTCACCGGCTTCGCCTTGCCGCTCGGCTCAATCGGCTGCGTGCGCGACGCGTCCGAGAGCAACGGGGTGATGCCAAACTTGTTGGGCGCCGTGCGAACGAAGTAGAGATCCTGCCGCCGGAACCACGAGAGCTTCGCGTCCTTCGCGTCTGCGCCGAAGGAGGAGTACCACCAGAACGCAGGAACGGGCCCGCCGCGCTGCGAGTAGTCGACATCGTCTTCCCACGCGGCCAGCGCAGCGAACTGCAGCGGCACATCCTTCTCCGCCACGCCCGGCATCACGAGCGCGTCGATGCCCTTCGCGTTTTCGGTGTAGCCCTCGGACGCGCGCTTCTCGGTGTCCTTCTTCTTGGCTTCGAACTCGTCCTTCGACGCCTTCAGCAGATTCTTGATCTGCACGTAGTAGAGGTCCTGGTAGCTCCACGCTTCGCGCAGCGACACGAAGCGCTCCAGCGCTGCGATGTTCTCTTCGCGGTCCTGCGGCGTGCGCTCCGGGATCTTCTGCAGCGACAGCGACACGTAGTACCAAGCGTCCGCAGCCTCTGCCTTATGGCCGGTGGACTCCATGATCCGCGCCGCCTCGCTCAGGACTTCGCGCGCCTTCTCGAAACCCTCGCGCTTCGTGTTGTCCTTCGTCGACTCCAAGAAGAACGCGTAGGCCTTCTGCACGTTGCCCTGCGCCTTTTGGAACTGCGTCCACGACTGCGTGTCGAGGCCTTCGACCCACCGCTCCAGCTTGTCGAGCGTGTCCGCGCCGTCGTAGACGCGCTTCCACGATGCGTTGATCGCGTCGATCTGCGGCTTCAGGTCCTGCTTGCCGTTGCGCAAATCGAGGCGCAGGCTCGTGAAGTACGACACCACCGCGGACGCCATCGTCGGCGACGACTTGACGAGTTTGTCGAGACCCTTGTCGTCCTTCAGCTCAACGAGCTTCTTGCTGTCGGTCGCAAACTTGGCGACCTCGGCTGGGTTTTGGCAAAGGACGGAGGACGCCGCGAACGCAGCGGCAAAGCACCAATGCAGGAGAGTGCGGAGCATCATGGGATCCAACGCCGTCGCGCATGCGCGCCGAGCCGGCGGCGCAGCACTCTAACGACCCCACGGCGCCAATTCGCGCCAGCGTCCACAGCAACGCTGCCGGCTACTTGCGGCGCGCCCGCTCGCTTGCCTGCTCCAACGTGCGGCGCTCGCCCTTCGTCAGCGACGGCAGACCCTCGCGCTGGATCTTCTCGAGGATGCGATCCATCTCGACCTGAGCGTCCGCGTCCTTTGCCTCTGCGCGCGCAGCGAGGCCGCGGCGCACGCGCGCGAAGAACCCCGCGAACATGCCGCCTGAATGCAGGTCCCCATAATCCCGGCACCAACCCCGCTTCCATGCGAGGAAGCCGAACAGCGCGCCGCCGAGGTGCGCGCTGTTGGCGACCGAGCCCGCCGACCCCGTCACGATCTCGACGTACTGCTCGTAGAGCCCCATCGCGACGAGCCCCGCCGCGAGCCAACCGAGCGGCACGGGGAACAGGATCACGATCACCTGCGCGCGCGGCCACAAGCACGCTGCATGCACGAGGAACGCGTAGCACGCGCCACTTGCGCCGACGAGCGGAACGTTCTCGTAGCCCATCGCCAGCGCGACGCAGAGGTGCAGCAGCGCGCCGACCACGCCGCCCAACAGATACAACTGAATCGTGCCGCGATAGCCGATCGCCCCTTCGACCATCGTGCCGAAGAAGTAGAGCGTCAGCATGTTCCACAGCAGGTGGCCCGGGCTCGCGAACGCGTGTGTGAACTGGTAGGTCAGGACACGAATCGCGCCGAGACCGTAGCCCTCTGTGCACGCCTCCCAAGAGAACGCGAGCCACGCGCCGTTGTCGCTGAATGCGCCGCGCAGGATCGCGTTCAACACGAACACCGCGACGTTGATGAGGATCAGCAGCTTGATCGCCGGCGTCAGCGATGGAAACGGAGATGCGCCTGCGTAGCTGCCGTAGCTCATGTGGTCCTGGGAAGCGGCCTCGCCGCCGCTATCTTTTCGACGAAACCTAGCCCCCATCGCAAGCCCGGTGTCCGCCCAACTCATCGACGGCAAGGCCGTTGCCGCCCGCATGCGCGCTCGCTTGGCCGAAGCGCGCCGTTCCATCGGATCCCGCGCGGTCCGCCTCGTGTCGCTACAGGTGGGCAACAACCCCGCCGCCGAGGTCTACGTGCGCAACCAGCGCAAGGCTGCGGCCGAGGTCGGCATCGACATGGAGGTCGTCGGCCTGCCGGACGCCGCCACGCAGCAAGACCTGATCGCCGCGATCCACGAGCATTCGCTTCGCAGCGACGTCGCGGGCGTGATCGTGCAGCGCCCGCTGCCCTCGTCGATCGATGCCCGCACGGTCCAGATGGCGATCGATCCGCGCCTCGATGTCGAAGGGATGCACCCGGCGAACATGGGCGCGATCCTCTACCGCGAACCGCAGTTCCCGCCGTGCACCGCAGCGGCGGCGCAGCAGTTGATCCTGGAGACCGGCATCGACCTGCGCGGCGCCGAGACGGTCGTCGTCGGCCACAGCGAGATCGTCGGCAAGCCCATCGGCCTGCTACTGCTCCATCGGTTGTCGACCGTGACGGTGTGCCACGTCGGCACCCGCAATCTGATGCTGCACACGCGGCGCGCGGACATCCTCGTCGTCGCGGTCGGCAAGCCCGGCCTCGTGCGCGGCGACATGGTGAAGCCCGGCGCCGTCGTCATCGACATCGGCATCAACCAACTCGTCGATGGCTCCATCGTCGGCGACTGCGAGCACGACTCGGTCGCAGCGGTCGCTGGCTACCTCACACCGGTCCCCGGCGGCGTCGGCCCCGTCACCGTGGCGATGCTGCTGCGCAACACGCTGCGCGCGGCCGGAGCCGACGTCTGAACAAGACGACTGCAGCGCTGCTGGTCGTCGCGGGATTGGCGGCGCTTGTTGGCTGCGTGGGAGTCCATGCAGCATCGGCGGCGCAGAAGCCCAACCTCGTTGTGTTCCTCGTCGACGACCTCGGCTGGCAGGACGTGAGCCAGCCATTTTGGACGGAGCGGACCGCGCAGAACGCAACGTTCCACACGCCGAACCTCGAACGCCTCTGTGACGAAGGAGCGCGGTTCACGCAGGCCTACGCGCATTGCGTCTGCACGCCGTCGCGCATCGGGATCCTCACGGGCGAGCACCCAGCGCGAACTGGCGTCACGAACTGGACGTTGCGCAAAGACACGCCCACCGACGCGCCACACGCAACGCTCACGCCGCCGAACTGGAACTGCAACGGACTGCAGCCAGAGCAAGGAGTCGACCGCAGCTACTCCGCGCCGACTTTGCCACAGCGACTCGCAAAGCAGGGCTACGAGACGATCCACGTCGGCAAGGCGCACTTCGGCGCTGCGGGAACTCGCGGCGCAGAGCCGCTGCAGCTTGGCTTCACGAAGAACGTCGCAGGCCATGCAGCAGGCGCGCCAGCCAGTTACTTGGCGAAGGACGGATTTGCGCGCAGCGGCTCCGACCCGATCTGGAACGTGCCAGGACTCGATGCGTGGCACGGCAAGGACTCGTTCCTCACCGATGTGCTCACGCAGGAGGCCATCGCCTTGGTCAGCCGAGCGATCGACGAGCGAAAGCCCTTCTTCTTGCACCTCGCGCACTACGCCGTGCACACGCCGATCCAGCGCGACGAAGCTCGGATCGCGCGCTACCTGGCCATGGGACTCGATCCCAAGGAGGCCGCATACGCGGCGCTCGTCGAAGGCATCGACGACTCGCTCGGCGCGCTCGTCGAGTTCTTGCGCGCACGCGGCGCGTTGGACAACACCGTGATCGTGTTCGCATCCGACAACGGCGGCTTGTCGGCGCATGCGCGAGGCGGCACGCCGCACACGCACAATGCGCCGCTGCGCAGCGGCAAGGGCAGCGCCTACGAAGGCGGCGTGCGGACGCCATTCGCCATTCGCTGGCCTTCGGTCGCAGCGCCGGGCAGCGTCATCGACGCGCCATGTGCGATCGAGGACGTGTTTCCGACGCTATGCAACGCGGGTGGCGCGGACGCATCCTGCAACTACGGCCAGGATCTCGCGCCGCTGCTTGCTGGCGAGAAGCGCGACCGCGACTTGTTTTGGCACTACCCGCACAGCTGGGGCGCAACCGGGCCAGGGATCTCGATGACCAGTTCGATCCGCAGCGGCGACTGGAAGCTCGTCTGGTTCTGGGATCGCGCCGAGTGCGAGCTCTATGACCTGAGCAAGGACCTCGGCGAGCAGCGCGACCTTGCAGCGGCACAGCCGGAGACGGCGAGAGCGCTTCGCAACAAGCTGCGCGCGTTCCTGTTGGAATCGCGCGCGATGCTGCCAGTGCGCAAGGACGGCATCGCGATCGCGATGCCGTGAGCGGCCTGCCGCGCGACGCTTGCGCAGCTGCCTGCTGCGTCAGGACGCCGAGGCCGCTGCGCCGACCTTCGGCAGCGCGGGCTTGCGCGCGCGCTGCAACATGACGCCGACTGCGCCGAGCGACGTCAGCGTCAACTGCACTCCGTAGTACCGGAAGAGCGCGACCTTCGTGGCGCTGGAGAAGCCATACGCGTGCAGACCGATGCCGAGCAGGTTCACGTGGAACCACGAGAACGCCACCACGATGCCGGTGAGCGCCGCGCAGACGCAGAAGCCGAAATCGCGCACCATGCCGGCCATGCGCGCGTGCAGCAGCGCCACCTGCGCGATGCAGATCATGAGCGCGCCGTTCTCCTTCGGATCCCAGCCCCAGAAACGGCCCCAACTGTCGTTGGCCCAAACACCGCCGTAGATCGTGCCGAACACCGCGAACACGAGGCCGAACGCGGTGACGCCATATGTCGCGCGCACGATCGACTTGTGGAACGCTTCGTCGCCGCGGCGGAACCCGATCGCGTTGAGCACAAGCCACGCGGTCCCGAGGAACGACGCGAACATGCCCGCCGCGTAACCCATGTTGATCGAGGTCACGTGGGTCGCGAGGTAGTAGTTCGTGTCGAGCACTGCCTGCAGCGGAGCCATCTGGTCATCGCCGCTCTCGACCTCGAACGCGCGCGCCAACGCGATCAACATCGCGCCGAAGACCGGAGCCAAGAAGATCGCGACGCGGCGACGCGTGATCAGTTCTGCGATCACAGCCGCAAGCACGCCGACCGCGGCGATGAACAAGAACGTGTCGTAGAGGTTCAGGATCGGCGGCCGACCGCGCACGATCGAACGCAGCACGATGTCCCCGATGAGCATGCAAAGGGGAATCGACGTCGCGACTGCGCCGAGCGCCCAAAGCGTCTTCGAACGCGGCGCCATCCAACCGATGGCGACCACGAGGATCGCGAGCAAGAACCAGTGCAGGGCCTGGTAGTGCCAGCTCGCTGCGAGGTAGTAGTTCTCGAGCGGCACCTTGTCGTATTCGCCGCGCAGTTGCGCGCGTGCGACGACGGTGTTGCGGAACTTGCGCAACGAAGCCATGCGCGACGACTCGTCGGGGCCGGAGACCGCGCCCTGCAGCGCGTCGAGCATCGACATCTGCTCCTCCGTCACCGTGCCGCGCAGCGACGACTCCGCGAGCATCGAGATCGACCCCCACTCCGGCTCGTCCTTGCTGACGCCAGTCGGCGGGAAGATCGCAAGACGCGAGCGGCCCTGTGCGGCCTCGGTCAGCGCGCTCGCAATGCTCATCGCATTGCCGAGCGCCGGGTCCATCGGGTTGTCCTTGTTCTTGCGAACGAGCGCTGCGATCTCGGAGCCCTTGCGCACGAGGTCGGCAAAGGTCGCCTCCTCGCGATCTTGGTAGATCGCGCGAATCGGCGCGCCAACGAGCTCGTGCGGCTCGTAAAGCGGCGCGAGCAATCCGTAGAGCGTGGAGTAGGCGGTGACGCCCTGGTTCGTGCGAATGATGTGCGCTTCGACTGGCGCGAGCGCCTCGGTCGGCTTCTTGCCGTAGGTGCTGGCGAGCTCCCAAAGGGTCTCCGCCGGCTGCTTCTTGCTGCCAGCTCCGACAAGCTGGCGATAGCTGATGTAGTCGAAGTCGAAGCGCTGACCGCTCTGGTGCTCGATGCCGATCGCGTCGAGCACTTCGACGTTCTCGATGCGGAACAACGGGAAGTCCGCAGCAACCGAAGGCTGGAACAGCACGTCGAGCAACCACTCCGTCGGCAGCAACGTCGTGTCGGTCTTGCCGTCCCCGTCGGTGTCGAGCTTCATGTCGCGCCGACCGTGCACGAGGTAGAGCATCTGCGCTGCGTAGGCAGAGAGCGGCTTGATGCGGCCACCGTCCTGCACCGGCAACGTCGCCATCAGCTCGAGCGTGGCCTCGTCCCAACGATCTGGGTTCACGGCCTTCTTGTCTTGGGCAACGGTGGTCGCGAAAAACGCGACGAACGCAGCAACGAACGCGTAGACGAACCTCATGACATCTCCGGCAGCGTGGCGTTGTGGTTGCTCGAACGCAGATAGCGGAACAGCTTGAGCACGAAGTGCAGCAAGAGGCCGAAGAGGATCACGTAGCTCGCGGCCTCCGGCCAGTAATCCGACGGGTTCGAGGCGACCTCGAACACCGAGTACCACGGTGGTCCGCGCAGGCTGCTGCCGGGCTGCGGCCCCCAGTTGGTCTGGAAGAACACGTGTCCTTCGCGACGCAGCGGGTGGTTCATGTAGATGTGGAACTGCTGCTCGGCGCCGTCGTCGAAGACCGTGACCCAGCTGCTGAAGTCGCGCGGCGTCATCGTGCCGGGGTGATCCGACTTCTGGAACTTGTCGAGCCTCACGGCAAACGGCAGATCCCACGTCACGCGCCGCAGGTCCAGGCCCCACGTCTTGCCATCCGCCTCGAACGTGAACGGCGAACGCCGTTCGTCGTGCGGCCGGAAGTCGGCGCCCCACAGGATGCCGGTCGATTCTGCGCCCGTCTTTCGATCGACGACCGTGGCATAGCAGCCCGCGATGTTGCGTTCGCGCTCCGGCTGTACCTCCATCTGCGACAGGTAGACGCCTGCGCCCGACGGGTCCTTCACGACCGGCACGTCGACCTCGAACATCGGCCCCTTCTGGCGGGGCTCGCAGTTCTGCATCCAATTGCCAATCCGCACCGTGAACGGCAGCGCTGCGTCGTCGAGCAGAGGACTGCCCGCCAGCAACGCCTCGGGGACCGTGCGTTCGAGGATTGCGTCGCCATCCTTGCGGAGCAGCGCGAGCTCGAAGTCATGGAAGCTGACCATCGTGCTGGTCTTCGCGCCTTCGTAGAGGGCGACGTGGCCCGCATACGAGTAGTGCATCTTCACGAAGCCGGCGACCAACAAGAAGGCCATGCCGAGGTGCGTGATCAGGATGCCGATGTTGCGCGCGCTCCAGCGCACTCGAAGCATGCCGCCAACCACGAGGTTGACGAACATGACAAGCATCAGCAGGTAGCCGCCGGGCAGCGGGATCTTGAGCACGAACGTGTCGGCGATCTCGACGCCGGTGTCCCAGCGCACGAAGAACGACTCGAAGAAGTCGCGCTGCACCACGTAGAGGCCGAGGTCCTTCTGCGCGAGCGTGCCCGCCCAAGTCAGGACGCCGAAGAACAGCATCGTCCAGACGGCCAGCCGCATCGAGCCAATCGCATCGACGAGGCGGCGAGCAGCGGATGCAGGCGGACGCACGGGCACGACAGGGGGAATCGGGGCTGTCGCAGCGTTCATCCGTCGTTCCTCTTCAACGTGGCGCAGTAGTTCGCAAAGCGAACGCGCTCTTGTTCGACCTCATGCTCGCTGCCGAGCATCTTGCAGAACACGACGCCCTGGCCCTCGGACTTCACCGCGACGAGGAGCCGCATGCCGGCACGCGGCTGCCCATTGGCGCCGCGGTGTTCGCCGCGCAAATCGAGCAGCACGCCTTCGCCGCCGAGCATCGGCTGCTTCTGCAACGCCGCGATCGCGGCGGCATCCAAAGCAGGCTGGGACATCTCGCCACACCAGACGCCGAGCATCTGGGCGAGTTCGCCGCCGAGTTGGCCCACGTAGCACTCGCCAGTCTGACCAAAGCGATGGCGCAGCATCCGCGACCCGGTGTCACCCATCGCTTGCCACTCGGACGGGATCGCCGCGGCAAACGGTGCGACCGCAGCATCCACGCTGCTCGGCGCCGGGGCTGGAGCAACTGCAGGGGCTGAGGGCTTGGTCGCCGATGCGGGAGCCGGTTCGCCAGCGCGGCGAATCGACGCGGCAACCGCGAGGAACGTCGCCCGCTCGGCCTCTACGACCGCAGCAGGCCCCACCATCTTCAGCGTGACCATGTCCTCGTCGGTGCCACCGACAAGGCCGAGCAGCGCGTAGTCGGACTTCGGCGAGCCATCCATGCCGCGGAACGCGCCGCGCACCGAAACGAGCGCTGCGTCACCACCGAGCAGCTTGTGCATCGGAAGCGCTGCGAACTGTGCGTCACTGAGCGCGGACTGACCGAACTGCGCGCTGACCCATCGGTTCACGTTGGCGAGCTTGCCGCCGCGCAAGTTGCCTGCGGTGAGGTAGCACTCCGCGCCTGCAGTGCCGATCGACCAGTTGAGTTGGCGGAACGAGCTCGTCGGCTGCGCATTCCACGTGGCGGGCGCGTCGGCGACGAAGCCATCGCCCACCGTTGCGCTTCCCGCATTCGGAGCGCTGCTCGGCGCCGCGCTCGGAGCCGCGGTGGAAGACACCGCCGTGCCGCCGCGTCGGATCGACGCGCCAAGCTGCAAGAAGCGCTCGCGTTCGGCTGCAGCGGTCGCGGACTTTGCGACGAGCTTCAGCGTGATCATGTCGTCATCGGTGCCGCCGATGAGGCCGAGCAGCGTGTAGCCAGGCTTCGCAGCGCCACCCATGCCCCGGAAGTCGCCGTCGATCGCGACGAGCACCGCAGGCTTGCCCATCAAGTCGTGCTTTGGCAGCGCGTCGAACTCCGCTTGCTGGATCGGCGACTTGCCGAACTGGCCAAACCAGCGGTTCACGTTGGCGAGCATGCCGCCGCGCAAGTTGCCCGCCGTGAAGTAGCACTCCGCTTCGGGATCTGCGTCGACCTTCCAGTTGAGCTGGCGGAACTCGCTCGGGGTGGCAGCGCGCCACCCGGCTGGCATCGCGGCCGTGAAGCCAGGAGTGGTCGCTGCGGGATCCTGCGCCGCAGCGGTGCCGCGCATGTCGCGCAAGCCAAAGCGCTGGCGATGGTCTTGGCCGAAGTCCGTCGGTCGCTGTTCAGCCGACACTCGCTTCTCCGGACTGAACTGCGCGTTCAGCAGGCCGCACGACACGAACATCGCGAGCGCTGTGAGCGCGCCCGTAGAAACACCGCGGGGTGAGGACTTCATAGATTCTGGATGCGCACCATCTCGGCTGATTGCCTGCTTTCGCAAGTAGCCAACCTACGGGAACGGGCGGAGCAGGATGGCCCCACGGGCAGCGCGGGCTTGCCGCGCGCCATCACAGGCGGCGGCTCAGGACGTAGCCAGCGATCTGCGACAACGCCGACCGCGCGGGACCGGCAGGCAGCGCGCTCAAGGACGCTTGCGCCTTGGCGACGCGGCGCTTGGCCTCGTCCATCGAGTATGCGATCGCGTGTTCCAGCGGGAACTCGGACCGCAGCCGGCGCAACGCCTCTTGCTCTGGCAATCCGAGCAGGCCCTTCAGGCGCTCCGCGGACGCAGGATCGCGCCGCATCAGGTAGAGCATCGGCAGCGTGATCTTGCCCTTGGTCAGATCCGTGCCGAGCGACTTGCCGACGACACGTTCGTCGCCTTCGAGGTCCAAGCAGTCGTCGACGATCTGGAACGCGATGCCGAGTTCGAGGCCGTATTCCTCCAGCGCGCGCAACCGCGCCTCGGTCGCACCGACATAGTGGCCACCGAGACGACAGCCCGCCGCGTAGAGCGACGCGGTCTTCTCCGCGATCACCTGGAAGTATTGGTCCTCGCGCCACGCGAGGTC
>CAIYFF010000244.1 GCA_903925435.1 uncultured Planctomycetota bacterium
GAAGTCGAGAATCTCGCCAAGATCGTCGTCGACCAGTCCTCGGGCACCGTGCTCGCGGGCGAAGGCGTGCTGATCAGCCCCTGCGTCGTGGGACTCACCGATCTCACGATCTCGATCGTCGACGAAGAAGAAGTCTCGCAGCCGACTCCGCTCAGCAATGGCGCAACCGAACGTGTGTCGCGCACGCGCATCCAAGTCGACACGCAGAGCACCGACCTCAAGCCTGTGGCCGGCGGCGCAACTGTCGCCGAACTGCTGCAGAACCTGCGCGCGCTCGGCCTCACGCCGCAGCAGCTCGTGTCCGTGTTCCAAGCGCTCGACGACGGCGGCTATCTGCACGCCCAACTGGAGGTGCGCTGATGGACGCGATGGGCAAGCTGACCACGGCTTCGCTGAAGCCGCAGACCGACGAGCAAGTCTCCGCCAAGAAGGCGCGCGACACCGCGCAGCAGTTCGAGGCGACGCTCGTGCGTCAACTCGTCGGATCGTTGCGTTCGACCTCCAAGATCGGCGGCGAAGAAGGCGGCATGTTCGGCTCCGAGCCGGGCTCCGACACCTACGCCGACTGGTTTGACGAGCACGTCGCGAACGACATCTCGGAGCACGGCAAGATCGGCGTCGCCGACGCGCTCATCGCCGAGTTCGACCGCCACAAGCGCGGCCGCGTCGAGAAGAAGGCCGCAGCACACGAGCAATCGCTCGACCAGATCGACCAGAAGCAACTTGCTGCTCCGCGCATGCCGACGCAGCTCCACGGCCTCGAAGGAGGGGATCATGCAACTCGTTGAGATCGCGCAACGCCTCGCTGCGTCGCTCGACGCGTCCACGGCTCTGCTGCTGCAGATGACCGAGGGATTGCGCTCGCGCCGCACCAACTGGATCTCCGCCCGCGCAAGCGTGCTCGCCGAGCCCGCAGTCGCAATGGGCGATCTCGCCGCGCGGCTGGAGCAAGAAGAAGGCAAGCAACGCGAGTTGCTCGATCGCGCAGCGCAGTCGTTCAAGCCGCTCACCGGAGCGCCGGGCAAGCGTCGCATCCATGCGTCGGACCTGTGCGACCAGTTGCCGGCCTTTGCAGCACAGCGCCTGCAGAAGTCCGCGGACAAGGCGGCCATGGCCAGCAAGGCCGTGCGCCGCGAACTCGCTCTCGGCGAACGGCTCTTGCGCTTCTCGCAAGCAGCGCACGAGAGCCTCGTTGCCGGAGTCACGGTCGCCGCGCAATCGCGCGACGACGTCGGCTCCTACGACCGCAATGCGCGCCGCGTCGGCGCCGCGTTGCCGAGCACAGGAACACGGCCAGGCAGCCTGGTCGACGGACGGATCTGAGGAGGCACGAACATGAGCTTGGGATTCGGACTCGGAGCTGGACTGCGCGCACTGACCGCAGCGCGGCTTGGCATGCAGACCGCCGGCAACAACGTCGCCAACGCCAACACGCCCGGCTACTCGCGCCAACGCGTCGAGCTGTCCGCGGCGATGCCGATGACGCTCGCGCGCGGCATGCAGATCGGCATGGGCGTCGACGTGTCGTCGATCACGCGGCTCGTCGATGACGGCCTCGAGCGGCGCCTTCGCATGCAGCAAGGCCTCGTCGCTGGCGCGCAAGTCGACATGTCGCGCATGAGCGAGTTGGAGAACATGCTCGCAGAGCCCAACGGCGGCTTGAGCACCGGGCTCTCCGACCTGTTCGGCGCGCTCGGCCGCTTGCAAACCGACCCCAGCGAACGCTCGCTGCGCGGCGGCGTCGTGCAATCCGCCAACACGCTCGCGCAGAACTTCAACTTGCTGTCTGGCCGCCTCGACGAGTTGGCCGGCGGCACGTTCGACGAAGTGCGCGGCCTCGTCACGCAAGCCAACCAACTCGCGTCGAACGTCGCGGACCTCAACGCGCAGATCGTCGCAATCGAAGCCAACGGCACGCAGGCCAACGACCTTCGCGACACGCGCGCGGAGCAAGTGCGCCAGCTGTCCGAGCTCGTCGACGTCAGCGCTCTCGAGCGCGGCGCCGGTTCGCTCGATCTCCTCGTCGGCGGTCGCTTGCTCGTCGCTGGCTCGCGCGCTTCGACGCTCGCGGTCGGCAAGACCACGGGCGGCGCAACGCAAGTGCTCGTGAATGGCACCACCACCGCGATCGAGCCGCGCCAAGGCCGCATCGCCGCGTTGCTGCGCAGCGAGCAAACTGGGCTCACCGGCTACAGCTCGCGCATCGACCAGATGGCGCGCAGCCTGATCCTCGAAACCAACCGCCGCCACTCGACCGGCATGCCCGCATCGGGCCCCTACCAGTCGCTCACTTCGACCGTGATGCCGCAAGACGGCGACGGCGACGGCGTGCGCGGCGACGAGTTGTTGTCGCAGAGCGGCCTGCCGTTCGACGTGCAAAACGGCTCGCTCTACGTCTCGATGACGGATCGGGCCACCGGTCGCATGACGCGCACGCGCATCGACATCGATCCGACGCAACTCAACCTCACCGACGTCGCGTGGCGCCTCGACCAGATCGACAACCTCAGCGCGAGCGTCGACACGACCGGCAAGCTGCGCATCGCGGCGGACTCGGGCTACGGCGTCGACTTCTCGCCGCGGCTCGATCCCAACCCAGCCGTCGCCGGCACGTTTGGCGGCGCAGCGCCGAGCATGAGCAGCTCCGGCGCGGGGCCATACGACCTGTCGACGCAGACGTTCCCCGTCACGTTCGTCGTGCAGAACGGCACCACGGCCTCGCCGCGCTCCACCAACGTCACGCTCGACGCGACGGACTTCGCAAACCCCGCTGCTGCATCGACCGACGAACTGGTCGCCGCGATCAACGCCGACCTCGGCGGCAACGCGACGGCGAGCAACGTCAACGGTCGCCTCGTCATCACGAGCACGAGCAGCGGCGCCGACGCGCAGCTCGCGTTCAACGACATGGCCGGCGGCACTGCCGTGAGCGCGCTCGGCCTGCCGACGACCGTCGCCATGGGCCAGAGCAGCGCAGTCGACGTGCGCGTGAGCGGCGCATACACCGGCAGCGAGAACGACCAATACTCGTTCTACGCCGTCGGCGACGGCCAAGTCGGCGTCACGGCCGGACTGATGTTCTCGGTCTCCGATCGCGCAGGCGCGCTCGTTGCCACGCTCGACGTCGGCGACAGCTATGAGCCAGGCACGGACCTCGATGTCGGCAACGGCGTGAAGGTGTCGTTTGGTCCCGGCCGCATCCAATCGAGCACCGGGCAGGCATTCGCGCTCGACACGCTCGCCGACAGCGACACCAGCGACATCCTGGTGGCGCTCGGCATCAACTCGTTCTTCCAAGGCAGCGGCGCCGCCGACATCGCGGTCAACCCAGAGTTGCGCGCCAACGTCGATGCGCTCGCGGCCGGCATCGGCAGCGCAGAAGGCGACGCGGGCAACCTCATTCGCTTGCTCGACCTTCGCGAATCCGAAGTCGACGACCTCGATGCGAACACGATCGAGGACTTCTGGGCCGACGTGATCGGCGACGTCGGTTTCGAGACCGCCGGCGCAGAGGACACGCTCGCCGCGCAGGACCTGTTGCTGCAACGGCTCGAGGCCGAGCGCGAGTCCGTGAGCGGCGTCAACCTCGACGAAGAGATGCTCGACATGGTGCGCTTCCAGCAGTCGTTCGACGCTGCCGCGCGCTTTCTGTCGACGGTGCAAGAACTGACGGACACGCTGATCAACCTGGGGAGGTGATCGAAATGCGCATCACACAAGGCCACCTGTTTGCGCGAGCGCTCGGCGACATCCAGCGCAGCTTGACGAAGTACACCGGCCTGCAACAGCAGGTCGCGAGCGGCAAGCGCATCGAACTGGCGTCGGACGATCCCATCGCCGCGTTGCGCATTCTGCCGATGCAGAACGACCTCAAGAACCTCGAGCAGATGTCGGAGAACGTCGCGCTCGCGCGCGAATCGCTCGACACCGGTGCGGCGGCGCTCGAGGACGGCTCGTCGGTGATGCAGCGCGTGCGCGAACTCACGATGCAGGCGAGCAACGGCACGTTTGCGCAAGGCGATCGCGCGAGCATCGGCGCCGAGATGGACCAGCTGCTGCAACAACTCGTCGGCATCGGCAACGCGCGTCGCGGCGAGCGCTTCCTGTTTGGCGGCACCGAGAGCGGCACGCCACCGTTTGAGATCGTCGATGACGCATCGGGCACGCGCGTCGTGTATCGCGGCAACCGCGAACGCCTCGACGTCGCCGTGGCGCCCGGCGTCACCACCGGCCTCAACCTCGCCGGCGACTCGATCTTCCAATCGCGCAATCGCAGCGGCGTCACGATGACCGGCGACACGGGCGCGCGCGCAACGGGCACCGGCGACACGGCGGTTGGGTTCCAGACGCTGTCCGTCACGTTCGCAGGCCTCCACACCGACGCGCCTTCAGGCATCGAAACGGGCGGCGGCGACACCAACCTCGTAGGCGAAGTCAGCTACGCCTACACCGCGTCGCCTGCATCGCTCAGCATCGGCGGCGGCCCCGCGATCGCGATCCCTGCGACCAATCGGGACTTCGTCACTGCCGACGGCCGCACGCTCAACCTCACGGTCACTGCGGCGCCGACGCCAGCTACCGGGACCTTCACCGCCAAGGCGGCGCTCAGTGTCGACGGCGGCGAGAGTTCGATCGAGGTCTCGGACTTCTCCGCGACTGCGGTCGGCGTTCGCGACGCCAATGGCGGAAGCACGGTGCACATCGACGTCACTGGCCTCGCGCGCATTGGCACCAATGAGATCAAGCACGAAGGCACGTTTGACGCCTTCACGCTGCTGGTCTCGCTGCGCGACATCCTGCAGAACGAGAACGCCGTCAGCGACGAAAGCGTGCGAGATCGCGCGTCTGCGCTGCTGTCCGAGATCGACTCGGCGCACGACGCCGTGCTCGACGGCCTGTCTGAGCTCGGCTTCCGCTCGTCGAGCATGCAAGCGATCGACAACCGCGTCTCGGGCTTGCGCACGTCGCGCGAGAAGTCGTTGTCGGACCTCCAAGACACCGACATGGCGCAGGCAATCCTCGAACTGCAGCGCCAGGACATCGCCTACCAAGCTGCGTTGCAGATGGGCTCGCGCGTGATCCAGACGAGCTTGCAGAACTTCTTGTGAGAGACGCATCGTGACTTCCCCCGCCGATCCCCTCCACGTCACGCCCAATATCGCGCCCGCGGCGCAGACAGCGCAGCCTGCGCGGTCCGCGAACGGCAGCGATTCTTCGCCTGCGTTCCGACGCTTGCTCGAGTCGCTCGAACAGCTCGCGCAGCATCACGCCAAAGCCGAGCCCGTCGAGGACGCAGAGTCGCTGAAGCGCGCCATCGAAGACGCGGACTCCGGCTTTGCGCAAGCGATGGACCTGCGCCGCGCGCTCGAGGACGCCTTCAAGACGAGGCTGCCGTGACGCTGATCGCCGAGCCTGAGCTGCGCTTCTGCGACCGCGGCGGCATCGCGCCGTTCTTGGAGCAGATCGACGAATGGCTTTTGCCCGGCGCGTTCTATGGCGCACAGCACACGTGGCCGCAGCTGTATCGCAGCGACGGCGACGGCAGGTTTTGCGCGTTGTTCGATGCCGAACGTCTCGTCAGCCAATGCGCATTTCGCATCGCCACTGCGCGCACCGACCAAGGGCTGCGCCGCGTGGCGTTATTGGGCTCGGTCGTCACCGACCCCGATTTTCGCGGCCACGGCTATGCGCAACGCGTCGTCCGCGCGAGCCTCGATGCGTGCAAAGCAAGCGGCGCCGATATGGCGCTTCTATGGGCCGAGGAGCAAGGCCTCTATGCCCGCTGCGGCTTTGTCGCAGGAATCGACGAGACCTGCTGCGTCGTCGAATCCGGGATTGCCAATGAGGATGGCGTCGTGCGCGAAGCCACGATCTTCGACCACGCGCGACTCCATAGCCTGCACAGCCAAAAGCCGCTCGGCATCCAACGCACGCCACGCGCCATGTCCGCCTTGCTGACGACGCCCGGCTTGTCCACATTCGTGCTCGAGCGAAGCGGCGAGGTCGTGGCCTATGCATGCACCGGCAAGGGCGCCGACCTGCAGGGCTGGTGGCACGAGTTTGGCGGCTCGGACAATGACATTGCTTCCTTGCTGCCGCGCGCGCTCGACCTCACAGGCCACCCACAGGCCATTGTCATTGTCCCGCCTTATCGCAATGCGCTCGTGCGCGAACTCGGCCCCGCGTGCATCGAGGTCGCGACGGTCGCGGGTCCCATGGTGGCGAAGCTGACCGACCAAGTCGCGGCGACGGTGTTCGTGGACGGGCTGGACTCGGTGTAGCAGCGGCCGACGGGTCGCGCGTCGCGGCCGTGATTCGCTTTTGGCCTGAGCACGCCTCTCGGCACGGCAAGCAGTCGGCGCACTCCCGC
>CAIYFF010000245.1 GCA_903925435.1 uncultured Planctomycetota bacterium
TGCTTGGTCCCCGTTAGCCGGGTTCTGCTGTCCGCCCGAAGGCGGCGGCGGCCATTTCTCTAGGAGCGTCCTCGCGGACGCCCGCCATCGACCTACCCGAGGATCTGGGCGCGGGCAGCGCGATCCTCCTATTCGGTCTTCCTCCAGGTGGGGTTTGCCGTGCCGATCCAGTCTTCCGGATCGCGGTGAGCTCTTACCTCGCCGTTTCACCCTTACCGTCGCTGTTGCCAGCCGTCCGGCGGTTTGATCTCTGTGGCACTTTCCCTGTCCTCGCGGACGGCGGGCGTTACCCGCCACCTTGCCCTAGGGAGCCCGGACTTTCCTCCCGCAGCGCGAAGCTGCCGGCGGCCGCCCGGGGACCAAGCGGAGGAAAGGTAGCCGGTGCGTTGCGCGGAGCACGCGCAATCTGCGGGCGAACGCAGAGCATCGTGCAGAGCACGGGGCCACGCCTCCGTTCGCGCCGCAGCGAAAGCGTTGAAAGGAATTCGTCAACCGCGGCAAGAGTTGCGAGCCTCGACTTGTCCGCAGTGCGTAGCAGTAGCTAGTGTCCTCGCGCAGACCGCAGGTGTCTCCCATCTCACTCTCGCGGTCTGTGTTCTCCAGCACTCTCTCTCCCGGAGCCATTCCGTGCCCTGGCTTCTCGCACCATGCGTTGGCGTCTTGCTGTTCTGCGCTGCCCTTGAGGCGCAGGAGAGCAAGCTGCTGCATTCTCCTTCCGCACCCCAAGGCGCTGCGGTCGAAGCCGCCATGTCGGCAGCGCCGCACACCTCGAACGTCGCGTTGTCCGCGAGCGTCGCGGCACCGGTTGGCGAATCGTCGCATGCAAATGCGCAACGCCTGCCAAGCGGCATTCCTGAAGCGTTGGGTTCGCCAGAGCCCAGCATGCTGCTCCTGGTCGGGGCGCTGTTCTGCTGGCTTGCGTTCGCTCGTCGGCGCAGCGCACACGCGCCGCGCTGAGTCCGCGTCGTAGCGCCGCGATCGCGCGCGTTAGCGACGCATTGCGCGCCAGCGCTCGAGAATGACGAGCGCGGCGATGCTGTCGGCGAAGTCTTTCCGCCGCGCCGCCTTCATGCCGAGGCCCTTCATGCGGTCGTGCGCTTCGTCGGTCGAGTGGCTTTCGTCGACGACGCTGACGGGAACTGGCGCCACAGCCGCTTCGAGCATCGACTGGAACTGCGCCGTGCGCTGCGCGCGCTGACCCGCAGATCCGTCGTGCAACAGCGGCATGCCGAGCACGACGCGCTGCGTCTCGCGTTCGCGCACAAGCGCTGCGAGTTCTGCGCACAGCTTCTGCGGGTCCGCCTGGTCGATGCGCGGCAACGGGACGCAGATGGTGCCGGTCCAATCCGTCGCGGCGAGCCCTGTGCGGCGCTCGCCGTAGTCGACGGCGAGGATTCGCTTCTCGACGGATGTGCTCACAGCAAGTCGTGCAGGCCGTCCGCTTCGACGCGCGAGACGAGCTTCTTGAGGTCCGAAGCGCGGTCCTTGGGGCACACCATCACGGCGTCGCCGACGGCGACGACGACGAGGTCCTTCACGCCAAACAGCGCGATCGCGCGCTTGCCCTCGGCGTAGATGATGTTGCCGTCGCTCTCGCACGCGACGCTGCGCGCGCCGCCGTGCAGCACCGACGTGTTGCCGTGGGCGTCGGTCTGGCCGACTGCGGTGAGCGCCGGGAAGCTGCCGACGTCATCCCACTTCACGTTCGCGCGCACGACTGCGATGTGCTGCGCCTTCTCCATGACCGCGTAGTCGATCGAGGTCTTCGGCGCGCGACGGAACGCCTTCGCGACGGCCGCCTTCTTGTTGGCGAGCATCCCGGCCAGCATCGCAACCGCTGCAGCGCCGAGTTCTGGATTGCCTTGCGTCATCGCTTCGCGGATCGCAGGGATCGACCACACGAAGATGCCGCTGTTCCACA
>CAIYFF010000246.1 GCA_903925435.1 uncultured Planctomycetota bacterium
GGTCTGCGCTACTACGTCGCGACGACCTACAACGGCAATGCGATTCCTGCCAACTACTGGGACGCGGCCTATGGCATCCGCTTCGGCGACGGCCCGCTCGGCGGCGCGCACACGTTCTTGACGACCGGCCTGTTCTTGCTCGCGGACCACACCGTGCGCAGCGCCGTGCGCAATAAGGCGATCGCCTATGGCGCGCTGCTGCGCCAAGGTGGCCTCGGCACGCGCCGTTGGGACAAGTGGCACTTCTGCATCCCGGAGCACTTCGCGCAGTGATGCGCGAAGGTGGCGTGAAGGCCGCTAGCCGAGCCGCAGGGCGGATGGTGCGAGAGCAGGGACTTGAACCCTGAAGGGCTTGCGCCCGCAGGTACCTAAAACCTGTGCGTCTGCCAATTCCGCCACTCTCGCGAAGAAGCTGCAGACCGCGGCGAAGGGTAGCGCGGCAGTGGGCTCATCGCCAACAGCCGTTGCGATGGGAGGTTCTGGCCTGGTCTTCCGCAGGACCGCGTTCGGCTTCGGTGGGCAGGCGTAAAGAGACGACCAACGACGAGCGCGGATCGGCAGCCGCGCAGATGGCGGAGCCATGGCTCTGCTATTTCTGTTCTCGCCGACCTTCGGGCAGCCGCTACCCTGCGCTGCCCGACCGCAACGAATCGAATCTGTGATGGAAGCATCCTCCGACCGCAAAGTGCCCCTGGGCATCTTCCTCTGCATCGCCTTGCTGTCCGCGGCGTTGCTGGCTTTCCAGGTGCTGCTGACGCGCGTGTGCGCGCTGCGACTGCACTTCCACTTCAGCTTCCTGATCATCAGCAACAGCCTGCTCGGCATCGGCGCGAGCGGCACGGCGCTGACGATGCTCGAGGCGAAGTGGCGCAAGAACCCGTTGCTGTGGATCTGGGGCTTCGTGCTCCTGTTCTTGCTGTCGCTCGGCTTCACGTGGTGGTTCGCCATCGCGATGCCGGTGCCCGAGCAATTGAACTTCGGGTGGTCGCCAGAGGAGGTGAACGGCTTCCTGCAGTTCGCGGTCTACAACCTCGGCCTGTCGGTGCCGTTCTTCTTCGGCGGCGGCGCAGTCGGCTTGATGCTGTCGGCCTACGCGCATCGCATCCACGCGGTCTATGCGAGCGACCTGCTCGGCGCCGGCCTTGGCTGTCTGTTGTGCCCGATGCTGCTGTGGCCGTTCGGCGCCGGCGGTTGCATGCTGATCGTCGCGGTGCTTGGCCTGTTGGCGCTCTGGTCCGCTGCGCCGGAACGGCTGCGTCGCTCGACGGGCATCGCCGCCGTCGTGCTTGGTCTTGGCTGCTTGCTGTGGATGCCGTCGTTCGACGGCATGGTCCCGATCCCGGGCAAGAGCTACCTGCGCCTGACGCAGAACGCGGGCTACAACGCCGGTGGCGTGCCGCACGAGTATTCGCGCTGGTCGCCCAACAGCCGCATCGACGTGGGCAAGAGCGACGAGTTGCTGTGGTACATGCTCGCGCTGTCCGGCAAGGACATGCAGGACCGTCAGTCGATCATTGAAAAGTACGGCAGCGAGCCTGCTGCGGCGAAGGAGCTTCGCGAACGCTACGGCGCGCAGAAGTACATCATGCAGGACGGCGACGCGGGCACGTTCATCACGGACCTGTCCAACGAGTCGGCTGGCGCCCGTGGCCTGTTGTCGCGCGCGCTCTATTCGATGTCCGCGACGATGAAGAAGGGGACGAACCCCAAGGTGTTCATCATCGGCGTCGGTGGCGCCAACGACGTGTGGGCCAACAAGCTCGCCGGCGCGAGCAAGATCAAGGGCATCGAGCTGAACCACGGCGTGCTCGACGTGCACCGCACGGTCGGCAAGGAGTTCAGCAAGGGCATCCTCGAGGACAAGGCCATCGAGCTCGTCAATGACGAAGGCCGCTCCGCGTTGA
>CAIYFF010000247.1 GCA_903925435.1 uncultured Planctomycetota bacterium
AGCATCATCTGCTGCGGTCGAGATGCGGAGGCCGGTGGAAAGGCGGCGGAAGTTGCCGCTGAGGCGCTCGGTAACCGTCGAGAGGTTCCGCTGCGCATTGATGCTGGTGACGTTGGTGTTTACGCGAAGACCCATTTGCCTGTCTCTCCTTCGATCGTTCGGCTCGATGCCGGACGCTCCCATGGTTCGGAGGGGATCGATCCGGCTTTAGCCGAGGGCGAAGAAGTGGTGGAGACCGCCCAAGAATTCGGCAACTGACCAAAAGGTCGACGGCCGAGTTTGCCGATAGGGCCCATGGCAAGGCGATCCGCACGCGCCAGCAGGCGCAGGCGAACAAGCCAGAACGGCAAACGAAGTCGGAACATGAAGAACCTCAGCTTCCCCGGTCTCCCCCGAATCCTGGTCGTCGACGACGAGGAAGGCGTGCGCGAAGGTCTGCGCACGCTGCTGCAGCAAGAAGGTCTCCACGTCGAGACGGCCACGACGGCCGAGGACGCCGTGCGTCGCACGACGTCGCGCGCCTTCGATGTCGTTCTCCTGGACCTGCACCTGCCCGGTTCCGACGGCCTGTCGATCCTGGGCCGCATCCGCCGCGGCAGCATGCCGGCCGACGTCGTCGTCCTGACGGGCTACGGCACGGTCGCCAACACGGTCGAGGCGATGCGCAAGGGCGCCACCGACGTGATCGAGAAGCCGTTCTCCACTGACCGCATCCTGTCGGTGCTGCGCCGCTGCCTCGAGACGCGCCAGCTCAAGAATGAACTCGTCTGGCTGCACGAACGCGTTCGCGGCCTTACGGCCACCGAACTCGTCGGCCTCTCGTCGGCGATCAAGGAAGTCCAGGCGCGCATCGACCAGGTCGCGCATGCGCCGGACACCACGGTCCTCATCACGGGCCAGAGCGGCACCGGCAAGGAACTGGTCGCGCGCTGCATCCACGAACGCAGCTCGCGTCGCCATGGCCCGTTCGTCGCGCTGAACTGCGCGGCGCTGACGGAGTCGCTGCTCGAAGCGGAACTGTTCGGCTACGAGTCGGGCGCGTTCACCGGCGCGAACCGCGAAGGCAAGGACGGCCTCTTCGCCGTCGCTGCCGGCGGCACGCTGTTCCTCGACGAGATCGGCGAGATGCAGTTGAGCCTCCAGGCCAAGCTGCTGCGCGTCCTGCAGGAGCGCACGTTCCGCCGCGTCGGCGGAGTGAACGACATCCCCGCGGACGTCCGCATCGTCGCGAGCACCAACCGCGACCTTCGCCAGATGGTCCAGCAGGGCAGGTTCCGCGAAGACCTCTACTACCGCCTCAACGTGATGTCCGTCACGGTGCCGCCGCTCGCGCAGCGCTCCGAGGACATCCCGCTGCTGTCGCACTTCTTCCTCGACCTCATCGGCAAGCAGATGGGCAAGTCGCTCTCGGGCTTCACCGAGGAAGCGATGGAGACGCTGTGCGAATACCAGTGGCCCGGCAACGTGCGCGAACTGCGCAACGCGATCGAGCACGCGTGCATCGTGTGCCCGAGCGGAATGATCGACGAAGCGCACCTGCCGAGCTTCACGGGCGGCACGCTCGACGGCTCGGACCAGCTGGAGCGCGGTCAGTTCGTCGCCGACACGCAGGACCGCTCGATCCGCGCGATCGAGAGCCAGCTCGTGTCGAAGGTCCTCGAGGACACCAACTGGAACATCAGCAAGGCGGCAGCGATCCTCGGGATCAACCGCACGACCCTCTACAACAAGATCCGCGTCTACAGCCTCGGCCAGCGCCCGGGCCGCGACAAGGTGATCGTGTGAAGACCACGGGCGGAATCGCGCGCACGGTGGGGGTGCTCGGCCACGAGCTGCGCAACCCGCTCGCCGCTGCGCTGACTGGCGCCGCGCTGCTGCGCGAGCTGGTCGACGCAGACGACCCGCGCCGTCGCATCGCCGACGGCGTGGCGCATGAGCTGCAGCGAATGTCCGCCCTGATCGACAGCTACCTCGACTTCGCGCGCTGCGGCCAGGCCAAGAAGGAGCCGGTCCAACTCGCGGTTGTGCTCGCTGCGTCGGCGTCGCGCCGCCAAGGCGTCACGGTCGACGGCGCGCTCGACGCAGAGGTGCTCGGAGATCGAGCCCTGCTGGAGCGCGCGTTCGACAACCTGATCGACAATGCGTTCGCCGCCGGCGCGCATGCCGTGCGCATCGATGCTCGCATCGAAGGCGCGACGCTGAGGATCTCCGTCGAAGACGACGGGCCCGGCGTGCCGCCAGAGTTGCGCGCGCGCATCTTCGATCTCGGCTACTCGCGGCACGGCAGCACAGGCCTCGGCCTCGGCTTCGTCGCCGAAGTGTTGCGCGCGCATCGCGGTGCGATCGTGTGTGAGAACGGTTCGTGCGGCGCGCGCGTTGTGTTGCGCATGCCGTTGCACACCGCCTGCGCGGAAGCCTGACCATGCGCTGCCTTCTCGTCGACGACGAGCCCGGCATCCGCGAAGGCCTCGCGGCGTTGCTGCGCTTGCGCGGACACGAAGTGCACACCGCGGCGGACCTCGCGCAAGCGAGCGCGCTCGCGTCGAGCCACGAATTCGACCTTGTGCTCACCGATTGGCGATTGCCAGACGGAACGGCGTTGCCGTTGTTCGACCAGGGCGCTGCGCCCATCGTCGTCATCAGCGGTCATCCCGAAGAGGTTGCGTCATCGCCGCGCGTGCTCGCGGTCATGCAGAAGCCACTGATGCCCGACCGACTCTTCGAGTTGGTCGCGCGCTGCGCGAAGCCGGTGACGGCGTGCGCATCGAAGCCGAGCGAGACGACCAGCGACTTGCCATGCGATGTGCGCATCGTCGCCGAGGCTGCTCTCTCCGTGTTGGCGGACACCGAATGCGAACTCGTCGATGACGGGACGTTCCTCACGTTGCGCGCGCGCCGAGCCACCGAGGCGCAGCGGAACGAGTTGGGCAAGTTGGGCGGAGACCTGCGTCGTATCGGCGTTGGTGATGTGACCGACGCTTGCGAGATTCGATGGCTGCGCGATGGTCGATCCGACGCAGCATTGCCGACCGTCGCGGCCGACGCGACGTGGCCGTCTGGTTGCGCATTCGCGGTCGACTTCCATGGCTCGGCGCTCGGCGTCGAGGCGATGGCGGTGTGTTGCGAACGCGCGGCGCGCTGTCGCGAGACCGGCGCGCATGTCGAATTGCTCAACGTCCCCGAAGCGCTCGTGCGCCATCTGGCGGACGTCGGCCTCTCGTCGTTGCTGCCGCAGCGCCACGGGATCGGGCCGCGCATCGTCGACGAGTTGTCGGCCCTCTGGGGCTGAGCGTTCGCACAGTCGCGATTCCGCGACGCCTGCGCGCTGCGGCGTTCTGCCGCGATCCTGCAAATCCCCTGGCAACGGGACTTCGGAGAGTCGGCAGATCCTGCCGATAGAGGACTTGGCCCGGCGCGGACGCGCGCCATTCCAACGCCGATTCCGGAGCGACTGTGAGCGAACTGCACGACAAGCATGACGACGAGCCGAAGGGCGGCGTCGCAAACGTCAAGAACGAGCCCGAGACGACGAGCGCGCAAGACGCGTTGTCGCAGTTGATGGGCAGCGGCCACGCGCCGGCTCCGACGCAAAAGCCGTCGAAGCAGCCCGCGCCCGATCTCGAGCGCGATGCGTTGCGCGCAGCGGAAGCGGCGTTGGCCGAAGGCGTTCGCGCTATCGAGGAGGCCGAGGAAGCGTTGCGCAAGGAACCCGCGCACGCGCCTGCGAAGAAGCCCGTAGCGCCGAAGAGCACAGCGCCGATCTCGCGCACGCGCGAGTTGGTCCTTCGCTCGCTGATCGGCGTCAACATCGTCGCGATGATCGTGCTGGTGTTGTTGCCCACCAACGCGACGCAACCCACTGCGCAGTCCGCGCAGACTGCGCCGCATGGATCCGAGGCGCCAGCGCCCACGCACGAGCCCGTCGTGCAGAAGCCGAGCCTTCGCGATCCGGTGCTGCGCGCATTCGCGCTTGCGGAGTCGCGCGACTACCAAGGCGCGATTGCGTTGCTGGAACAGCACCTCGCGGATTCGCCGCGCCTCGATGCTGGCAAGAAGGCCAACGTGCTGTTGGCGCTGGAGCACTACGCGTCGCAGGTGGGTGACTTCCAGAAGGCGCAAGAGTTCCAACGCCGCACGGATGCGCTGCGCAGCAGCCACTCCTTGCCGGAAGACCTCGTGCAGATGGCGCTCGAAGCGAAGCGCAACGGCGACATCGAGTCGATGCGTCGCCACTACGCGCGCCTTCTGCTGCAGCAACGACAGATCCCCAGCTCGCTGTATCGCCACGTTGCAGAGGCGTATCTCGAACTCGGCGACAGCTATCGGAAGGAGGCTGAGAAGGGCGACGCCGCGGCGCGCGAACGGGAACTCGAGCAAGTGCGCGAGCAATTGCGCAAGCGCGCGATGGAGTCCGAGCCCGCGAAGGCCACGGACGGAGGCCACAAGTGAGCGCGCTCGGATGGTTGCTCGCAGTCGCGACCTGCGTTCCGCAGGGGCAAGAGCCGATGTTTGCGGTTGCCGACGCGACCGTGGACGGCGTCACGCGAACGACGATCGCGAGCGATCGTCGCGCCATCAGCTGCCTTGACGCGCTGCAAGGACTCGCCGTCGCGATGGGCTGGAACATTCGCATCGAGAGCAAGCCGCTCGAGAACGACCTGCAGTTCTGCACGGTCGACCTCTCGTTCGCTGGCCAGGACGCGCGCATGACTGCGCAACTGATCGCCGTCGCAGCAGGCGGCGACGTCGTGTTTGACGAAGGCGATGGCCGCGACGGCTCGCGTTCGACGTTGCACGTGACGCGCAAGCCATCTGCCGAGACCGAGTCCGGCCGTCAGCGACTGCGCGGCATCTCGGGGCAGTGGTATCGCTCGTTCTTGCAGGACGAGCTGCGCACCGAGCCGCTCGTCACCGAAGAGGGCATGCGCGTGCGGATGCACATCGGTCGCATGCTCGTGGAGCAAGGTGACCTGGAGTCGGCGCTGCCGTTCTTCTCCGAGGTCTACGACAACCGCCCGAGCCAACACGTTCCCGCTGCGTTGCTGCGACTTGCGCAGACCAACGTCGAGATCGCATCGAGCATGCGCGACGCAAGCAAGGCGCGCGACCGCTTCGAGCAAGCCGAGAAGTGGTGCCGCAAGCTGCTCGAACTGCACCCCGCGTCGCCGGAGTCCACCGGCGCCACGGTTGCGCTCGGCAAGGCGTTGCTTGGACAGGCGGCCATGTCGACCGACGAACAGAAGCGACGCGAGCTGTGCGATCGCTGCCGCACCGAACTCGCTGCGCGCGTCATGCGACTGCAGGACACGGTGGAGATGCTCGACGTCTGGCTCGTCGTCGGCGAAGCGCAGCGTCGGCTGGGATGGCCTGGCCGCGTGCACGAGACGATGTTGACGTTGCGCGAGTCGCCAAACTTTGGCGACCTCAGCGACAGCCAGTTTCGCGACTACCACTTCCTCCTCGGCTACGGCGCGCTCGGCACCGAGAACGCGGAGCTCGCGATGAAGTCGTTGGAGTGGTTCTTGATCCACGCCGAGGCAGATCGTCGTCGCGGTCCCGCGCACGTGATGCTCGCCGACGCATACCTGCGCCTTGGTCGCTACGTCGAAGCACGCGCTTCGGCCGTCGCCGCGAAGCAGCAGTTCATGGCGGATCTCGATCCCGAGCAGCGAACGGAGGCCCTGCGGCTCTACGCGCGCACGGGCCTTGCGCTCGGCGACAAGGAAGATGCGTTCGAAGAACTCGAAGTGCTCGTGCACCGCGAGGACGACCCGGAGCTGGTGTTGTTCCTCGTCGATCAACTGATCGCGGATCGGCAGTGGCAGCGAGCCATCTCCGCCGCGCGCATCCTGTATTCGCGCGAGAACGCGCATGGCGACCAGGCTCGTCACAAGTCCGTCGTTGCCCTGTTCGAGCAAGCGCGCGCGAGCAAGACGTTGCCGGAGTTCCCTGCGCTCGCGCGGGAGATCGCACCGCGCATCAAGGATCGCGAGCTTCGCGCCCGCTGCGCCGAGTTGATCGGTGACGCCTATTCGCAGATTGGCCAACTCGAGGCCGCTGCTGACGCATACCGGGGGATCCTCCGATGAGCAGTCGCATCGTCCGTTTCGCAGCCATGTCGCTCGTTGCGTTGCCGCTGTTGGCACAAGGCAAGAGCAAGGATGAGTTGCGCGTCGAGCTCGAACGTGCGCAGCGCGAGCTGCAGGATCGTCAAGTGGAGGCGGACACGCTCATCGATGCGCGCTTGCGCTACGACCTCGGTGTTGCCGCGGGCCCCGCGGTGACGTTGCCAGGCGGCGAGATCGCTCCAGCGGCCACCACGGCACCGGCGCTCGAACGCGCACAGCTTCAGCTTGCGCAGGAAGAAGCAGTGACCGCCAACTTGCTCGCGCGCTTTCAGCGCATGCGCACCGAAGCGGATCGCCGCGGCGCGGAGATCGCGGCGCAGAAGCGCGCTGGCTCGCCCGACGGCGAGTGGATCGTCGTGCCGCTCGCTGGTTCGCAAGGCGGCCGCGACTCCGGTGCGCACGCGCAGCATTCGAACGCTCCACAGTCGGTCGAGCCGTCGATGCCGCACGCGCGCCCAGACGGCGAAACCGCGCAAACGGCTGCCGCGCCCGTGCGCATCGCTTCCAACCTCCAACCGATTCGTGCGCAGATCGATGGCAGCGACGACCACGGGCTCGTGGCCACTTCGTTGCTGAAGGCGAGCCAATCGCTCGTCGATCGCGCGGACCAGTTGCGTGCCCAGGGTTACCTCGAAGCCGCCGACGAAGCGCTCGACGAAGCGAAGGCTCGGTTGTCGCGCGCCGTCGAGGAGTTGCAGCGCGACACGAAGAACAAGGACTCGTTCCCGCACCTGTTCCATCTCGGGCGCAGTCGTGAACTGCTGTTCCGCATCGCCGAGCGCCGCGAGGGCCTGAGCGCCAAGGATCAGCCGAAGGATTACCAACGGCGCGAGCAGGAAGTGCGCGACGCCTACGTCGCGATCACGGCGCGCGATTGCGTGCGCAAGGACGGCAAGGACGAACTTGGACCGTGGGGCCGCGCCGCGCAATCGGCGATGGACCACTTCCGCTGGATGAACCTGCACTCCGGCTATCGCCCCAAGACCGACATGGACTCGATCACATGGCCGGGACAGAAGCAGTGACCGACGCTGCATTCTGCGAGGCGGATCTAAGGGCCGGATTCGACGCGTTCATCGAAGCGTCGCGTCGCCTGGAGGAACGCTACGCGGAGTTGAAGACGCGCGCCGCCGCCGTCGACGAGCAGTTGCAGTCCGCCAATCGGCGGTTGCAGCAAGCTGTCGGCGAGCGCGATGCGATCTTTGCCGCGCTGCCGCTCGGCGTCGTCGCGCGTCGGCGCGACGGCGAGATCACGTTCCAGAACGACGAGGCAAAGCGACTGTGCACAGCAGCATCGACTGCGCGCGTGGACCTCATGCGCGCCAGCCAAGGCGATCACTCCATCGGGGACGGCGGCGTGCGCGTGCGCATCGCTGCGTTGCCGGATGGCGACCTGCTGCTGCTCGAAGACCGTTCGCGCATCCGCGAACTGGAGCGCGAAGTCCATCGTCTCGACCGGCTCGCGGGCCTCTCTGAGCTTGCGCTCGGCGTCGCGCACGAGATCAAGAACCCGCTCAACGGCGCGATGGGATTTGCGGAGTTGCTGGAGCGCAATCCAGAAGGCGAACCGGCGCGTCGCTACGCGCAGCGCATTCGCCAAGGGCTCTCGCAGGTCGACGAGATCGTCAAGTCGTTACTCGCGTTCGCGCGCCCCGAAGCCGCGCGCGGTCCGTTGTCGACAATCGCTCGCGTCGTCGCCGAGGCTGCGTCGCACGCAGGCCTGGCGCCGCAGCGCGTGACGTTCTCGGGCGACGGCGAACTGCGTGTCGATGGCGATGCGCTGACGCGCGCGCTGGCTGTGCTGTTCCGGAATGCTGCGGAAGCGACTGCCGAAGGCGCGGTCATCCGTGTGCATGCGCGTGCGATCGGCGGTCGCGCAGAGATCACGGTCGAGGACGAAGGTCCCGGCGTGCCGCGCGAACTCGCGGCGTCGGTGTTCGAGCCGTTCGTGTCGACGAAGGAGCGGGGCACCGGCCTTGGGCTTCCGTTGGCGTCGCGCGTGCTCTCGTTCTTGGGTGGCGAACTGACGCTGTGCAATCCCGGCGAGCGTGGCGCGCGTTTCTGCGTTCGCTTGCCCATCGCGCAGGTTGCGCGTGGCGCGGAGGCATCGGCATGAGCCGCGA
>CAIYFF010000248.1 GCA_903925435.1 uncultured Planctomycetota bacterium
ACTGCACGACGAACGCGCGCTTGATCGAGCGCTTCTTGCCCGTCGCGTTCACGTTCGCGAAGGACGACGACAAAGGCGCTTACCGCGTCACCTGCTCCCCGCGCAGCTAGCGGCGACATTCACTCCGCACGGAGCGCGTCCGCGGGATCGAGCTTCGCTGCGCGGAATGCGGGCCACGCGCCCGCGATGGCTCCGATCCCGGCTTCGAACTCAGCGCTACTTGCCGCCGTTCGGCAGCGGCGTGGCTGGCGCGTTGCTCGGCTTGACGTCGCCGACCTTCGGCAAATCGACGTTGGTCTCGACTACGAGGCTTGCGAACACGCGCACGAAATCTGCCACTGGGATCGCGAAGCGCCCCGCCTTGGTCGGATAGCCATGCTCCAGCCCAGGCGCGCCTTTTGGCGTGTGCGTGTTGCCGTGCGGGTTCCATACGTGCAGCGCGTCGGCAGCGGCGTCGTAGGCGAGCACTGCATATGCGTGCTTGCCGGCGATGCCTTTGGGCTGCGCTTCTTGCATGGTGCCGCAGGTCACGAGTCGCCGTTCGGCGAACGCGCTCAGCGCCGCTTGCCGAACGCGCGCGGCGAGCGCGTCGTAGTCGCCGGCTGGCTTCGATGGCTCCAACACGGGATTGCCCGCGGCATCCTTCTTCGTGCTGCGCGGCCGCTTCTTGAGCGCGATGCGTTCGGTGGTCTTGCCCGTCAGGATGCGAACGATCGACGCAGTCGAACCGCCGCGCGCAATCGCGTCTGTCGCCGTGTCGGTGTCGTACTTCTCAGGGTTCGCATCCTGACGCAGCGAACCCATCGCCTTCTCCAGCACAGGCAACCACAAGCCTTCGTCGCCAGTAGAACCGGACAGCGCGAGTTCGGCGTCGCTGAGCGGCCACACGACGATCGTCTGGCCGTTGCCAAAGCGCGCGCGCACGTTGCCGTCCTCCTGTGCCACCAACATCCGCTTCAGCGCTTCGGGATCGCGATGCGCGAACGCGCCCACCGCCGCGACGAAGAAGCAGTCGCCGAGCGGCCCTTGCTTGCACGCGTCGATGTCCGGCGTCTCGTCGAGGAACAGCGCGCGCTTGGTGTTGCGGATCTTCTTGAGCCCGCTCGCGTAGCTGGACTGGAAGTTGGGCTTACGCAGCGGTGGCGTCGTTGAAGGCGTCGTCGAGGGAGCCGTCGTCGACGCAGGCACGGGCTCGCCAGAGTCGCGCCGGTCCGCGTCGTCGGCCGCGCGCGCCTCGTCGCCGGATGCCGCGGGCACGGACTTGTCGCCAGCGGCACGCGCCCCGTCGCTGGGACCGTTCGGCTGCTTGGTCCCGCGCGCAGCAGCCGCTGGCTTGCACAGCCCGGCGATCGTCATGGGCGGCAGCTCATACTTGCCGCTGCGCACCACGCGCTTGATCGCCGCGATCGCGGCCGCCTCCTCGCCGCGCACGCGATGCGCGACACAAAGAGCGTCGATCTCCTTGCCAGACAGCTCGCCGTTCTTGTCCTGATCCCACTCGACAAAGTGCGACGCAACCACTTCGGCGAAGGTCGGCGTGGCGGTCTTCGCTCCAGCCTGCGGTGCTTGGGCCGGATCCTGCGGAAGGAGGCAGAATGCGAGCGCGGCGAACAACATGGGCGCGCACGCTACCTGCCCATGGGGAGAACGGGCAGCCGCGACATTGAGGGGACGCCCCGCGGCGCAGCAGGAATACGGCAGACAGTATGTGGCTAGAGGCCTGCACCCAGTGGAGATCCGCCGACGAACGGCCCTCCGGTTTGCCGCGCCACCCTGGCCCCACCGCCTGGCGAAGCCCGCGCCGCGGCGATCTGCCCCGACAGGGCTCATGGATACTGAAGAGTATCTAACTGGCGCGCCCCTTCCCCCGACCCTACCTTCCCCCGCTCGTTTCGCCCCTTCCTGGCGGCGAGCCGACCCCAATACAGGCTCCTCCGATGGCCCTCGCCGACGGCAAGCGCATTACTCCTGGCACCAAACCCGACTGGCTCAAGGTCAAGGTGCCTGCTGGCAAGACCGTGGCCCGGCTCGAAGGGCTGCTGCGCGAACGCAACCTGCACACGGTCTGCGAGGAAGCTCGCTGCCCCAACATGGGCGAGTGCTGGGACTCCGGCACGGCGACGTTCATGGTGCTCGGCGACACGTGCACGCGCGGTTGCCGGTTCTGCGCGGTCAAGACGCACGCGCAGGGCAACCCGGTCGACCACGACGAGCCGGAGAAGGTCGCCGAGGCCTGCGAAGCGATGGCGCTCAAGTATGTCGTGCTGACGATGGTCGACCGCGACGACCTCGACGACGGCGGCAGCGCGCATGTCGCGGCGACGATTGCCGCGATCAAGCGCCGCGACTCGGACATGCTCGTGGAAGCGCTGGTCGGCGACTTCCAGGGCCGCGAGGACCAGATCCAGAAGGTGCTTGCCGGCAAGCCCGACGTGTTTGCGCACAACATCGAGACCGTGCTGCGGCTCACGCCGCGCGTGCGCGACCACCGCTGCAGCTACCTGCGCACGCTGCAAGTGCTGCAGACCGCGAAGCGGTTGTCACCGGGGCTCGTCACGAAGAGCTCCCTGATGCTCGGCCACGGCGAGAGCGAACGCGAAGTCGAGCAGACGATGGACGACCTGCGCGAGCACGGCGTCGACGTCGTGACGTTTGGCCAATACCTGCGCCCGTCCATGCTCCACCTCCCGGTGCGCGAGCACGTGACGCCGGCGCGCTTTGCCGCGCTCGAACAGCGCGCGCAGAAGAAGGGCTTCCTCTACGTGGCCTCGGGCCCGTTGGTCCGCTCCAGCTACAAGGCCGCCGAGTTCTACATCGCCGGCATGCTCCGCCAGCGCCGCGACCTCGAAGCCGCACGCAACGCATCCCAACCCGCCAAGGAAACGGAATGACCGCAGACCTCGTCTCGATCCTCGACAAGGACGGCAAGGCCCAGAAGGGCAAGGACCCGAACCTGCCCAAGGAAGAGCTGCAACTGCTCTACCGCCTCATGGTGTCGACGCGCCTGCTCGATGAGCGCGGCCTCGCCATGCAGCGCCAGGGCCGCATCGGCTTCTACCTGCAGTCGACCGGCCAAGAGGCCTCGCACATCGGCGCCGCCTACGCGCTCGACGACGGCGACTGGCTGTTCCCGGCGTATCGCCAGCCAGGCATCCTGCTGCTGCGCAACGTCGGGATCGACAAGATCGTCAGCGAGTGGCTCGGCAACTCCGGCGACACGAGCAAGGGCCGCCAGATGCCCGTGCACTACAGCTTTCGCGAGGCGAACTTCGTCTCGATCAGCTCACCGATCGGCACGCAGCTCACGCAAGCAGCCGGCGCCGGCATGGCGGCGCGCATTCGCGGCGACGACACGGTGTTCATGACGTTCTGCGGCGACGGCGGCACGAGCAGCAACGACTTCCA
>CAIYFF010000249.1 GCA_903925435.1 uncultured Planctomycetota bacterium
AGGCATGGGCCCGGGCTACGCGGAGAAGCTGCAGAAGCTCGCCGAGTTCAACCGCAAGAAGGGCTTCTGCTCGCTGATCGAGATGGCGGCAGCGCCCGTGCTGTCCGCAGTGGCGACGTTCGCGGACGACTTTGCGAAGTCTGCAGGCCCCGCGCGCGAAGGCTCGTCGTGAACGACCATCGCTACTACGCCGCGTGCACGCTCGGCCTCGAGCAAGCGCTGCACGACGAACTGAAAGCGCTCGGCGCAGGCAATGTGCAGATCCGCCGCGGCGCGTGCGAGTTCCGCGGCGACCGCGCGCTCGGCTACGCAGCCTGCCTGTGGCTTCGGTCCGCGGTGCGCGTGCAAGAAGAGCTGCTGCGCGGTCGCGTTCGCGATCGCGACGATCTCTACGACTTCGCGCGCAGCGTCGATTGGTCGCGTTCGATCACGACGCTGCAGACGCTCGCCGTCGACGCGAGCGTGCGAGACAGCTTCGCCAACGACACGCGCTTCCCGGCACTCGTCGTCAAGGACGCGATCTGCGACCAGTTCCGCGAAGCGAAGAACAAGCGGCCGGACGTCGACCGCGAGCGACCGGACTTGATCGCCAAGCTCGTGCTGCATGCGGACCAAGCGATCCTGTATCGCGACCTCTCTGGCGAACCGCTGCACAAGCGCGGCTACCGCGAGATCCAGCACAAGAGCCCGCTCAACGAAGCGCTCGCCGCGGGCTTGCTGCTCGCGACGGATTGGGACAAGAAGGAGCCGCTGTGCGACCCGATGTGCGGCTCGGCGACGTTCTTGGTCGAAGCTGCGTTCCTCGCAATGGACCGCGCGCCGGGGCTCGCGCGATCGTTCTCGTTCGAACGGTTCGTCGACGCGGACCTCGACGCCTGGCGCACGATCTACGACGACGCAGAGCGACGTTCGATCGCTGGCGCGTCGAAGTGCCCAACGCTGCTCGGCAATGACCGGCACTCGGGCGCGCTGTCGATCGCCGAGATCGCGATCGATGCCGCAGGGCTGAAGGGCAAAGTGCGACTGCAGGAAGGCGACTGCGCGGAGTTTGTGCCCGCAGTTGCGCCGAGCGTCGTGGTCGTGAACCCGCCCTACGGCGAACGCCTCGATGCGCCGACCGAAGAACTCGCCGCGGACTGGAGTGGGCTCGGCCGCTTCTTCCACCAGCGCTGCCAAGGCGCGCGCGCCTACGTGCTGTCGGGCAACCCCGAACTCACGCGCCATCTCGGACTGCGCGCCGGCAACAAGATGCCCGTGCGCAACGGACCCATCGAGTGCCGCTGGATCCGCTACGAGATCGGGCACAAGACCCGACAAGCTGACGGCGAAACAGCGCCACAGCCCGGCCCCGCCGATCGCAACGATCCTTCGAGCTGAAGCTGCGGCTTGCCGCAACGCCTGCATCGCAATGCCCCACTGGTGAAGGTCGCGGCTGGGCCTACATTGCGCCGGCCATGCCCCCTCTTCCCCATGCCCGCCGCGCGACGATCCGCCCTCGGATCCTCGCCGAAGGCATGGAGCCCATGCTGCTCGAAGACGCAGTTGCGCAACTGTTAGCCGCAGAGGGGAAGGCGGAGATCGCGCTGCTCGGCCGCCGCGGCGCGGGCAAGACGACCGCGCTGCGCCATCTGCTTTCCGTGTTTGGCGAACGGCGCGACTTGCTGCTCACCGATGAGGACGACTCGTCCGCCGGCACTAGTGCGCGAGTCATCGTGCGCGCGATGCGAACGCTGCCGAATGGATCCTCGATGCGCGCCTTCACGCTCGCGCCATTGCAGGACGAGGACTGCGCCGACTACCTCGCCCAACTGCATCCAGACCAGCGCGATGCCGTGCTCGCCGCGTGGAGCATGCCCGCGCCGTTGATGGACCTGCGCCAGCGCAAGGACCTCGTATGCGCGGTGCTCGACCACCAAGCGACCGTCGCGCGCGTCGACCCGCAACATCCGCCGCCCGATGCGTTCTGCGCGCTTGCGTTCGTGCTCGCAACCAAGCTCGGCCAACGGCGCGCCGCGGCGCGCGCGTTCTCGCTGCGTGCGCTCGGCGCCGGCGGCAGTAGGTCGCAAGAGGCAACCGAGTCGATGCTGACCCAAGCCGACCGCCACTTGCTCGATTGCGCCTGCGTGCGCGCGATGCTCGCGGCAGAAGAACTGGTGCGCACCGCGCTGCAACGCGCCGACGCGCCAACGCCGCCGCGACAGTGGCCGCAATCGCTCATCGACGCGATCGCGCACTTGCTGCTCGTCGATCCCGTGCTCGTGCACGAACTCGCGGACCAGTCGATGAACCCACCGAGGCGACCGGCCTTGCTGCTGAGCATCCTCGCCGCGGCGGAGCCATCGTTCCGCCCGCCGGTCGGTCGCTATCGCGACCTGTCGGGCTCGCGGCTTTGCGGCATCGACCTCCGCGTCGCGGATCTCGTCGGCGCAAACCTGCAGCGCGCCGACTTCACAGGAGCAAAGCTCTGCGATGCCGACCTCCGCGGCGCAGACCTCTCCGGCGCACGACTCGCTGGCGCGGACCTCACACGCGCGGTGATGACGGGCTGCAATCTGACTGGCGCAGATCTCGATGGCGCCGAACTTCGCGAAGCGATCCTCGACCCAGGCGTTCGCGAGTTGCAATCGAAGGCGCGCCGCAACCTCGGCCAGAGTGCGGGTTGAGCCGCATGCTCACCGTGGCGCGCGGCTGATGCGCGCTCCGAGCAAGGCCCACAACGCAGCCCCCACCAACGCAGCCACCAGCGCCGCGTTCGCGCCGTGCGCCGACTGCTTCACGATCGTGAGTTGAATGCACGCGCCAAGCCAGTCGCCGAACCGGAGCGCGACGGTGTCGAGCAAGAACTTCACCTTGTGCTTCGTCTCCAGATCGAGCGGCGTGTAGAGCGCCTCGCGCGATGGCTTCTCCAGCGCGAACTGCACGCCGCGCAACGCGATCATCACGACGCCGACCGTCGCGACCGATGGCCATGCCCACACGGCGCAAAGTCCGATCGCCGACAGGACCGGGCTCATGGTCAAGAACACGAACGACGGCAACCGCTTCAGCAGTCGGCTCGTGCAGAAGATCTGCAGCAAGAGCACGAGGCTCTGGCTCAGAGCCTCTTGGTGCGCAAGCCACTCGTGCTGCGCGCGACCGCCGTCGACCTGCTCCGACACGAGTTGCGTGCGAGCGAACGCGAATGCCGACGCAGTCATCGCGAGCAGAGCCATGTAGCCCGCGATCGCTCGCAAGTAGCCGCTGCCGCGCAGCAGTCGAAGGCCAGCAAACATGCCGCCGCGCGATTCTGAAGCATCGACAGGCGGGGCGCTCATCTCAGCTCGCATCGCGCGGCAGGCACCTGCCGACCGCGCGTAGCAGAAGCACGCGACCTCGAGCAACACGAGACTCCCGAGCGCCGACCACGCCGGCGTCGGCAACAGTTCGGCGGCGCGCGACGCGAGCCAAGAACCCAGCACCGCGCCCGACGTGCCACCGATGCCGACGAGGCCGAAGAGCCGCAGAGCCTGCCGTCGATCGAAGTTCTCGACTGCGTGCACCCACACGAGCGCGGGCGCCGCAAGGTTGAACGCCGAGAAGAAACCCCAGAACGCTTCGCCGACGACTTGCGCGCCTTCGCTGGACCAATCGTAAGAGCCTGCGAGCGTGAGGCCGGCGAACACGAACACCATGCTCGCAGCGAGCGCATGCAACGCGATCGGCACGAAGCGACGGCTCGGCATGCGATCGGCAAGGCGCCAGAACGCAGGCACGAACAGCAAGGTCACGACAAGCGTGATCCCATACAGCCGCGGCATCTGCTCGACGCCGCGAGCGACTCCGAACTGGTCGCGGATCGGCCGCAGCAAGAAGGTGCTCGTCAGCGCCGCGCAGAACATCGCCGCGGTCCAAAACGCAGCGCGCGCTTCTGACTTGGTCGCGTCGCGGAGGCCGAGGATGCGCAGCAGGATGGTCACGAGTGCCCGATACGTTGGCCGCGCGATCGCTGCGAAGGAAGAGCTTCGCTACTTGTCGCCGCGCACGCGATCGAGGAATCGCTTCTCGTCGGGCTTCAGGCGTCGCGAAGGCAATCGCCACACACGCAAGCGCGACACTTCTTGCAGCAGCGTCGCGATCCAATCCTCGCGCTCGCCGAGGATCTTGGGGAGGTTGCGGTGCTCGCCCCACTTCGCATCCATCTCGCCAGTCAGCGC
>CAIYFF010000250.1 GCA_903925435.1 uncultured Planctomycetota bacterium
CCCTCGCGCATCAGCGCAGGTGCTGATGCGAGCCGCCGCTGTCCTTCGCGATCCACTCGAGGATCTCCAGCGAGCCGCCGATCGCGATCGTGTGGATCACCACCTTGCGATTCTGATTCCACACGGCGACGTCTTCGCGGATGCGGAACGGGTCGATCTGCTGGCCCACCGTCGGTTCGCCATCGCTCATCACGAAGATCGTGTCGACGTCAGGATCACGGAACGCCTGCTGCAGCGAGTCGTAGAGATTGGTGCCGCCAGACGCACCGAGCCGTGAAATCCAGATCTGCGCTTCGTCGCGATCCGCCTTCGTTCCCTTGCACATCGAGCCTTCGCGCCAAGGCTCCACGCCGCTCGAGAACGCAAGGATGTTGAACCACGCGTTCTCCGGCAGGTTGGACACCGCGAGCGACAACTCTTGCTTGGCCACCTCGATGCGCGTCGCGCGCTGGTCGTTGACCATGCGTCCGTACATGGCTTCGAGCATCGAGCCTGACACGTCGATGACGAACGTGACGCGCGTCGAGTCGACTTGGATGCCGAAGAACTTCGAACTCGCGACGGTGCGCTGCAGTTGCCTCTTCTGCTCCTTCGCGCGAGCTGCCCTGTCGAACTCGTCGTCCGTAACGCAGCGGAAGTCTGCCTTCGCGGAGTCCCACCACGCTTGCCACGCCTTTGCGTCGTCGCCCCACGGTTGCGCGGTGAGCCGCCACAGCGCGCCTTCGATGTCCTTCTTGAGCCGACCGTTCTCCTTGGCGATGCGATCGACCAACGGGCCGACGCAACCGGACACGCGCAGCTGCAGCAACCCATCGACGGCGATGCCGCGCGTCGAAGCGTCGTCATGCGACAACGCCTCGACGAGCGTTGGCAACAGCGACTTGGTCTTCGACGCCGCGATCTGCAACAACGCTTGGTTGCGCGTGTCGCGGTCGGGGTCCTTGCAGAAGCCGACCAGCTCGTCGAGCCACTTCGAACTGCCCTGGCTCAACGCGCCGAGCGTCTCCAGCACAAGCGCGCGGTCCTGCGGCGACTTGGGCTTCGCGAGCAGTTTGCGCAATTCGGGCACGGCCTCCTGATCTCCGTTGCGCGCGATGACTCGCGCGGCCGCGCGACGCACTTCGTCTTCCTTGTCGTCGAGCGACTTGCGGATCGCGGCCTGCACCTTGGGATCTTTGATGCGGCTCGATGCGACCAGCGCGAACGCCTTCTCGTGCTCCTTGCCCTTACCGACGAGCTTGCCGACCTTCTTCTCGGTCGCGTCGTCGCGAAGGTCCGCGATCAGCGTCGCCATGCGGAAGCGAAGGTCTTCCGGCGTCACGTCACGCTTCTTCGCGAGCGCGAGAAACAGAGCCACCGCCTTTGCGCCATCTCGGTCGACCAGGATCTTGGCGGCCTCTGCGCGATCGGGTCCGGGCAGGTCGACGCGATCCAGCATCCACGCCGCCATCTCGGCGGTCTTGGGCATGCCGCGATCACTCATCGCGAGCAACGCTGCGCGGCGGATCTTCG
>CAIYFF010000251.1 GCA_903925435.1 uncultured Planctomycetota bacterium
AGATCGCGAACCAGAAGCGCTCGATCCAGAAGGTCGACGAGGCAGCCCAGAAGGGCGACTTCGTCAAGGTAGACCTGCGCTTCCTCGACGAGAGCGGCGCCGAGATCCACAAGCGCAAGGGCGTGCAGCTCAACACGAACATCCCGATCGCCGGCGTCGAAGCCGAGGCGTTCGAGAAGGCGCTCGTCGGCGCCAAGACCGGCCAGCCGATCGAGCTCGCGATGACGTTCCCCGCGAACTTCGAGAAGGACGCCTACCGCGGCAAGCCCGGCAAGGCGGCGCTCGAAGTCCTCGAAGTGCTGCGCGTGTCGGCGCCGGCGATCGATGATGAACTGGCCAAGGGCCTCGATTTCGATTCGCTCGCCTCGCTGCGCGAAGACCTCCGCGGCCGCATCGGCACGGAGAAGGAGCGCATCGGCAAGCTGCAGCAGGAGGACCAGTGCCTCCAGCAGCTGCTCGACCGCCACACGTTCGCCCTGCCCGGATCGCTGGTCGAAGAGCAGCAGATCGCTTCGCTGCGTTCGTTCGCGGCGCGCCTCGAGCAGTCCGGCATGCAGCGCGAAGACATCGAGAAGAAGCTCGATGAGTCCAAGGACGAATCCAAGACGGACGCGGAGCGCCGCGTTCGCCTGTTCTTCCTGATCGAAGGCGTCGCGCGCCAGCAGAAGCTGTTCGTGACCGAAGGCGACGTCGAAGGCGAAGTCCGGAAGATCGCCCAGGCCAACGGAGTCGGACCGCAGGCTGTCGTCGAGCACCTGGAAAAGAACAACCAGATGGGCGAACTCCGCCTTGCCCTGCTCGAACGCAAGGTGCGCGATTTCCTCAGAGAGAATGCGCGACTCGTCGATAAGAAGGCGAGCTGAGCCAACCCCCACCGAACATGACCATCGACAACCACTACATTCCGTTCGTCATCGAGAAGACCGGCCGCGGTGAGCGTCAGTACGACATCTACAGCCGCCTGCTCGAAGACCGGATCGTCTTCATCGGCTCGCCGATCGACGACTACGTGGCGAACTCGGTGATCGCGCAGCTCTTGTTCCTCCAGAAGGAGAACAAGACGCAGGACATCAACCTGTTCCTGAACTCGCCGGGCGGCAGCGTCACGGCGGGTCTCGCGATCTACGACACGATGCAGTTCGTGCAGTGCCCGGTCGCGACCTACTGCATCGGCCAGGCGGCCTCGATGGGCGCCGTGCTGCTTGCAGCGGGCACGAAGGGCAAGCGCCACGCGCTGCCGAACTCGCGCATCATGATCCACCAGCCTTGGGGTGGCGTCGGCGGCACTGCGATCGACATCGCGATCCAGGCCGACGAGATCCTGCGTCTGAAGAAGACGTTGAGCCAGATCCTCGGCAAGCACTGCGGCCGCGACGCAGAGAAGGTGGAGAAGGAGAGCGACCGCGACTTCTTCATGGGCGCCAAGGAGGCCAAGGAATACGGCCTCATCGACGAAATCGTCGAGACCAGCAAGTAGTCCCCTCTTCGACGCGGGCGGCTCTACGCCGCCCGCGAATTGCGCCGCTCGCGCAGAGCGCGAACGCGGCCACGCGGGTAGCATGGCAGCCTTCGCGCCGCACCCGATCGAACACCATGGCAGGCAAGGGCAAGACCGTCGAACGCTGCAC
>CAIYFF010000252.1 GCA_903925435.1 uncultured Planctomycetota bacterium
AGATGGCGAACTCGGCCAGAAGGCGTTCGATGCGCTCGGAAAGCTGTCGATCCCTGAGCCGATGAAGAAGCGGCTCGAGGCGATGCTCGACCAGAGCAAGGGCAAGTAGCCCTTCCCTCAGCCCTGTCGGCGCTTGCTTGCGTCGACGGGGCTCTTGTCTGCGGTTGCGAATCGCCATGCTTCCGCCATACTCACCGGCCGAGTCCTAATGACTTCGATGCAGGAGAGTCCAACCGGTTCGACCGAGGGCGAGGTCCTTCGGCAATGGGATCAGCGCATCCACGACGCGGGCGATCCGTTGGCGGCGCTCGCGGAGTTGTTGACTTCGCGGCAGGCGGCGCGCAGCCGTCTGTTTGACCTGGCGGGCTCGACGATGCTCGGCTGCAAGCTGCAACGAATGCTCGGCGCGGGTGGCATGGGCGTGACCTATGCCGGGCTCGCGCCGGATGGGACTCCGGTAGCGGTGAAGCTCGTGGCTGGCGTGGCTCAGACGACCGGAGAACGGTTTGAGCAGGAGTGCAGGCTGCTGCAGTCGCTTCGCCATGAAGCGATCGTTCGATATCGCGACCATGAAGTGCAGGCGGACGGCACGGGCGTGCTTGTCATGGACCGCGTCGACGGCATCGAGCTCGAGCTCTTGCTCGCCAAGGTCGCGGCGCCAACGGCAAGCGACCTCGAGCAGATCCAGCCACTGGCGATGTTGTTCCGCGAGGTCGACCTGCAGGCGCACCAGATGCGCGGCGAAGACGTGCGAAGTTCTCCGCGCTATCGCCGTCGCATGATGCGCTTGCTCGCGGAAGTTGCCGACGGACTCCACGCAGCGCACGAAGAAGGCGTCATCCACCGCGATGTGAAGCCGGCAAACATCCTCGTCCGCGACGACCTCACGCCGGTGCTGATCGACTTCGGTCTCGCTCGCGACCTGCGCAACAAGGTGTCGTTCACGCACTCCGGCGTTGCGATGGGAACGCTCGCATACATGGCGCCGGAGCAGTTGGGACGGGATCCGGGCGCAGTCGATCGGAAGGCCGATGTGTATGCGATCGGCCTGATCCTGTTCCGTGCGTTGATGGGCGCGGAGTTGCGCCAAGAGGTCGGCGACGTCCTTACGAGTGGCGCGCGGTCGTTCTTGCTCGACGGCAGGGCGAGTCGCGCATTGCCGGTTGGCGTGCAGGCGATCCTCTACTCGTGCCTCGATCCGCGGCCCGAGCGTCGTTACGCGACTGCCGCGGATCTTGCTGCGGACCTTCGCGCGGCAGCGGGCGACGGCCTTGTGCGCGCACAGCGGCCCAACGCTGTTTCGCGCGTGCTGCGCGATCGTCACAAAGTGGCGGCGGGCGTGGCGATGCTGCTGATTGCAGTCAGTCTGATGGCGTGGCAGCTCTGGCCGCACGGGCGATACGTGCAGTTCGTTTCCAACTGCCGGGCTGAGGATGCGACGGTCGTCATCGACGGCAATGAGCGAGCTTGGCTGCTCGATCCTGTCTGGCTGCCCTATGGCGAGCACACCGTGCGACTCGAGAGCGAGCGCGTGGGGCGTGTGGAGACGACGTTCACGGTCTCCGAGATGAAGGGCACGCAGTGGGTGGCGTTGGTGACGCACTACCTGCCTGAATTGCCTCCAGCCTCCAAGAACGGGGAAGTGCCGGTGTTGTTCTCGACGGGGCACAGTTGGGCGCAGATGGCGCCCGGCGTGCCACGCGACCGTCGATTGATCAATGAGCGCGAAGTCCTCGGGCTCGGTCCCGTGGATGTGGAAACGATGGTCGCGCCTGGCGATGTCACGCTCCGAGCCATCGACGGCAAGGGGCGCGAGGAGACGCAGCGGGTCCGCGTTGGCAATGGCGCGGTGGATGTGCAACTCCTGCCTGGATGGATGTCGGACATCGACGGCACGTATCGCCGCACGTGGAGCACCGTGCTGTCGCCTCGCATGCCCGATCTCGAATTGACGACGGACGCGGAGACGTGGGTCGGTTCGGCGCGCGAAACGATGTTTGGTCACGGCACGCGTCCGGTCCCGTGCGGTCTTGCGCCAGCGATTGCGGATCAGCGGGTGCGCGTGAGACTGCGCGTGCTCTTCCCGGAGCCCATGATGAGCGCCGTCGTGTTGGCGCGTGCCTTCAAGCGGCCAGGCGGCCAGCTGGAAGTCGATGTCGCATTCGAGGGCCAAGAGTCGCAAGTGTGGCCTGTGCTGGCCGATGGCTCGTTGCAGCAGCGGGTTGCGCTACGGGCGGATCGGCCCGCACGATGGCTTGAAGTGAGGGCCACCCTTTCTGCCGAGGCCGCGCCGAGCACGAGCCTCGCGCTGGCGCAGATGTTTGCCGGCGTCCATAGCGGCGGACATTGGCGCGACGAGCCGCCGTGCTTTGCGATTGTGGCGGATCCAGCCGATGCGGCGCGACTGCCAGATACAAAGGATGCATCGCAGTTCGAGAGCGTGCCGCGCTGGCAATCCGAGGCAACGCTCGGTGCGTATCCGCCGCGATCCGCGAGTCCACGGGTGCGAAGGGGCCCAGGCGGCAAGGCGCAACTGCTGGTGCCGACCTTTGACCGCAAGACCGATCGTGGGGCGGTCGCAGTGCTGAGTTGGCCCGCGGTTCAGGAAGAAACGCGAATCACCGCCTCCGTCCTGAGCGAGCGGAACCATAAGGGCGACGGAGGGGCATTCGCTGACGTCATCGTCGTGCGGGACGCCGATGGTGATGGATGGGAAGACATCGTGGTCGGCGACAGTTCTTCGGAGCGCGCAGGAAGGCCATTTGCAGGGGCGGTTGCCCGCCTAGAGGGAGCAGGCTTGACACCTCGTTGGATATGGCAGGCTGCCGCTTCTGCGGCGCCGATGGGCGATGATGTTTGGTTTCTGGTGTCTGCATGCGGCGACTGGAGTGGCGACGGGCATGAAGACCTGCTCGCGTGTTCCGAGAACTACTGGGTTGACGAAAGGACGCCCAAATCCGGTGCGGTCGCGGTAATCGACGGCCTCACGGGCGCGGAACTGTGGTGGACGAAGGGCGCGCGGCCGTTTGGCAGGAAGGGTGTCTTTGGCAGCCACGGTGATCC
>CAIYFF010000253.1 GCA_903925435.1 uncultured Planctomycetota bacterium
CCGGATCTGCCAGCAAGCCGTCACCGGCAACTGAGCCCGCCGCGCCATCGCGGTTTCGATCCGTTGATCCGTCGCGCCATCGCGACCCAGTCTTGCGAATCCGACTCTTGCGTCTGCGATTTGCGACGGTGTCCGCGATTGCCGCACTGTGGCTGACCTTCGAATTCGCTGGTGGCGTGGGGGCTTCCCGTTCCTGTTGCGCAGCACAGCAGTTGGCATGTGCCGTGCTTCTTGTTGGGCGACACCCACGAGCCCACCAATGGAACACAGCAACAACGACCAGAACGGCCGCCCTGACATGCTCTCCTCCACCGAATACCGCGCGCGCCTGATGACCAAGCTCAACTGCTTGATCGCAGTGCTCGAAGTCGCGATCGGCAAGATCAGCAAGAGCATGGGTCTTCCTGGCGCCAACGAGGAGCGGTTGCTGAAGATCCGCACCAACCTCGAAAACACTCTCGCCATCTGCCATCGCGCCAAGCAAACGCTGGAGAAGACCAGCGGCGCGAAGTCGACCGCGACGCGCGAGCTCGAGCCCAACAAGATGACCGCGCGCGACTACGTCGAACTTTCGAGCATCGACGAATACCGCAAGTTCAAGAAGATGACGCCGATCCAGGGCACGGACCTGCAGGCGATCGACTTCGAAGAGCTGGCGCGTCGTCTCGCGGACTCCTGAGTCTGCCGCAAGCGAACGCGCAGCAAGAATCTGAAGCCGAGCCGAAGACCGAGTCTCGCAACGAAACTGCGGTGGCACGGCGCGCTTCTTTTGCTGTCGCGATTGCGGTCGCTCCCCGCAGATCTTCCTGCTTCATGTCCGCTCCCGAAGCGGCCGATCCAACCTCGGGAAAACATGAGCACGGAACTGTCAAAGGGGAGATCTGTCGCGACCAACCGCCGCACTGCGTGCGTGTTGCTCGCTTCGCATGAAGCATCCGGCGAGACCTTCGCCGATGCGCTCGCCCAGAGCGGCCACCAAGCGGTGTTGTGCGACTCACCCGAGTCGGCATGCGCAGCGTTGGCTGAACAGCGGCCAGACCTCGTGTTCGTGGATGCGACGATGGCCGAGGAAGTCGCGGCGGTCTGCGCCGACCTCGGTATCCCGTTCGGCCTGCTGGGAAGCGGGTCGTCCTCGTCGGCAGCTGACAGCCTCGGCACGTTCCCGCATGCGATCGCCGGCGAGGCTGGCGTGGCGCTGGTCGAAGTTCTGCTCGATCGCGAGCAGATCCGCCGCGAGATGCGGCAACTCGAGTCGATCGTCGAAGGCATGCGCGACGGTTCGGCGCTCGTCGGCAAGAGCCCGCTGATGCGGCGCTTGCAGACCACGCTGAGTCGCGCATCGGATGGCGACGCCACGGTGCTGATCGAAGGCGCTCGCGGCAGCGGCAAGTCGACCTGCGCGCGCGTGATCCACTGCAAGAGCCGTCGCGGCAACAAGCCGATGGCTGTGCACAGCGGCGCGGAGTTGGATGCGGAGAAGCTGCAGCGCTCGATTGCCGAAGCCAAGGGCACGACGTTGCTGATCGAGGACATCGACCAGATGCCCGCGCCCGCGCAGCAGATCCTGGTGCGCTTCCTGAAGGAGCGCGGCTCGCGTCCGACGACGGATGGCGCGCCGGCGCGCATCATCGCGACGACGAGCGCGCACATGCCGGAGCTGGTCGCGCGCGGCGCCTTCCGCGAAGACCTCTACTACCGACTGCACAGCTACCCGATCGTCGTGCCCTCGCTGAAGGAGCGCACCGAGGACATCACGTTGCTGGCGGAGTCGATTCTGCAGCAACTGTCTGGGTCGCTGAGCCAGCGTCCCGCGGGCTTCACGCCATCGGGCCGCACGATGCTGGAGTCGATGCCGTGGCCCGGCAACGTCGCACAACTCGAGAACGTCGTCCGCCGCGCCTTCTTGCAGGCATCCGGCGCAGCGATCGACGAGCGCCACCTGACGCAGCCCGCGATCGCGGCCGCGCCGGTTGCGAGCGCCGCCCTCGCGGCCGCCACGGCTGCGGCCGTCGCCGACGATGTGGACGCAGAGATCGACGAGGATGCGATCCGGCCGTTCGAGGACGAGGAGAAGGTTCTCCTGTCGCGCGCGCTTCGTGCGACGCGTGGCAACGTGCGCCGCGCCGCTCAGTTGCTCGGCATCGGCCGCGCGACCCTCTACCGCAAGATCCAGCAGTTCA
>CAIYFF010000254.1 GCA_903925435.1 uncultured Planctomycetota bacterium
CAGCTGCAAAGAACGCCTCTTCGCCATCACGCTCAACGGCGCCGATGCCAAGGGCACGCGCCTGGACCAGTTGATCCAGCCGCTCGACGAAGGGGACTTCGACCTGCGCGCGCTGATGACCACGCTCGACGAGATCGCGTTCGACGGACCGATCGCGCTGCAGGGATTTGGCCTCACGGGCGCCGCACGCGACAACCTCGCTCGCTCGATGGCTGCGTGGCGCAAGCTGCACGCGCGCTGACGCCACATTCGCGCTGCGATGCGTGGACATGCCGCGCGTTCCCTTGTCGCATGCGCGAATGCGATGCTCGATCCTGTCCGCCCTGTTGCTGTGCGCGTGCGCTTCCGCCCCCATCGTCAACGCGCCGCAATCTCCCGACGAAGCAGCCATCCGCCACATCGTCAATGACGTCTACACGATCGTCTCCGGCGACAAGGGACAAGCGCGCGACTGGGACCGCTTGCGCAAGCACTTTGTCGACGGCGGCGCGATGCACGTCTCGATGCAACGCGGCGAACGTGTCGCGGCTGCGAAGTTCGACCTCGAGCAGTTCATCGCGATGGCATCGCAAAACTCGCAGCAAGAAGCGTTCTACGAATCGCCGCTCGTGACGCGCATCGAAGCGTTCGCAGGCGTGGGCTACGCGTGGAGCAGCTACCAGTCGCAGAAGAGCAAGGACGCTGAACCGTTCGCGCGCGGGGTCAATTGCTTCACGTTGGTGAAGACGAAGGACGGCTGGCGCATCGCGACGATCGCGTGGAGCGAGGAGAGCGAGAGCGCCAAGTTGCCACCGTCGATGCTGCCCGGCGCGAAGTGACGCCGCTCGGCATCACCCGTTGGGCGCGGCAGCTACGGCGTCATCCCCGCATTCCGTCCTGTGGTTCCCGCATCAGTCCCAAGCCGACGAGCAGGAACGAGAGCGTCCAGATGTAGTAGCCAGACCGAAACACATTCTGCTGCTCGTCCGCGAACACGAACCAACTCGCGGCCAGTCCGGCGCACAACAGCACCAACACCCCCAGCCCCCGCCTCGGCTTGCCGTGCGCCAGTTTTGCCGCGGCCAACAGCATCAGCACGTTGCCCAGGCAACTGAAACCGCACAGCAAGGCCTCGACCGTCGCCTCTTGCCTGCCGTCGCACAACCTCTCCAAGAGGCCAAAGGCGAAGCGACATGCCACCCAGCCAGGAAGCCACTCAGGCCCCGCGTCCGCCGCCAACTGGGAACCGATGAGGTTTATCACATCCTGCGCCGCGACGACCGGCACGAACCACGACAAGACCCAAAGTGTCAAACCAACGACCAAGGACGTGTTGGGTCGGGATGCATTAGCCAACGCGACGGAAGAGGCTTCCATGAGGATCACCGTAGATGGCGACGGACATGCGACACGGACTCACGTCGCTGGATCTCGTCGGCAACCGCTTGGGGCACGCATTGCTTGCCGACAGGATTGACGTACGTGCCAAGCGACTTGGCAACCACGATGGCCGCCGGAATGCCGACGAGCGAACAGAACAAGGCAACGATCTGCACCACCGAGATCGCGGCCAGGAGCAGTCCAATGGGCAGATACAGCACCATCACCAAGGTCGAGTAGACCTGCCAACCTGAGGTCGACCGGCTCGGCCTCAGTTGCTCCTTGCTAACCATGGCGAAGGAGAACGGCGCGAACAGGAACTTCCCGTGTTCCATCAGGCCAAGCCCAATCGGAGCCGCAAGCACGGTGAGCGTCAGGATCAAGCCGAAGAGATAGGTGATGATGGCACTCACGAATCCAAGGAAAGGTAAGTGCCATATGATGTTGCCTAGCGTCCTCATTTCTCTGTGCAGTCTGCACAGCGCCGATGGAGTCGCAAACACAATCTCCGCAAGTGGCCTATGGGAGTTGGTGTCCGCAAAACATGGACCAGCTACACCGCCCGCCGCCAACAGTACGGCGAACCGTTCGCGCGCGG
>CAIYFF010000255.1 GCA_903925435.1 uncultured Planctomycetota bacterium
ATCCGCGGCGTCGACTCGCACGGCATGATCTGCAGCGAGCGCGAGATGGGCCTCTCGCAGGACCACGGCGGCATCCTCGTGCTGCCGGACTCGGCGCAACCGGGCGCTCGCTTCGTCGATGTGCTGCCCGTGCAGGACACCGTGTTCGAGATCGACAACAAGTCGGTCAACCACCGGCCTGACTTGTGGGGGCACTACGGATTCGCGCGCGAACTGGCGGCGATCTACGGCCGTCCGCTGCGTCCCTTGTGCGAGAAGGTCGCGCTGCCGACCTCTGGCGAATCGGTTGCGGTCCACGTCGAGGACCAGAAGGCGTGCCCGCGCTACTGCGGGTTGCGCATCGACGGCGTCACCGCACTTCCGTCGCCGTTCGAGTTGCGCATGCTGCTCGCGGCGGTGGGGCAGCGCGCGATCAACCTGCCGGTCGATCTCACGAACTTTGTCATGCTCGACATCGGCCAGCCGATGCACGCATTCGATGCGTCGCACGTGAAGGGCCGTTCGATCCGTGTGCGCTTTGCGAAGCCGTCGGAGCACATCACGACACTCGACGAGCAAAAGCGCGTGCTCGAGCCCACGGATCTGTTGGTGTGCGCCGGCGACGAGCCGGAAGCGCTCGCCGGCATCATGGGCGGCCAGGGCACGATGGTTGGCGCAGAGACGACGTCGCTGTTCTTGGAGTCGGCCAACTTCCATGGGGCGACGATCCGTCGCAGCAGCATGCGGCTTGGGCTGCGCACCGACGCGAGCGCGCGCTTCGAGAAGGCGCAGGATCCCGCCAACGCCGAGATCGCGGTGCATCACTTCCTGCGTCTGTTGCAGCAGTGGTGCCCGACCGCGAAGCCGGTCGGTCCGATGTCGGATCCGCTCGGCTTTGCCTACTCGCCCAAGCCGATCCATCTGCGCAAGGCGCGCATCGACCAGAAGCTTGGCGTGACGCTGCCTGCGGAGCAGATTGCCGGGATCCTGACGTCGTTGCAGTTCGGCGTCGCAAAGGTGGCAGACGGCTTCACGGTGACGGCGCCGAGCTTCCGCGCAACGAAGGACATCGCGATCGAAGACGACCTCATCGAGGAGGTCGGCCGCATGTTCCGCTACGACAACATTCCGGAGCAGCCGCTGCAGAGCGTCGTCGTGCCGCCGGTGCGCGAGCAAGAACTGTTCACCACGCGTCGCATGTGTGAACTCGCGGCCACCGAACTCGGCGCCAACGAGGTCTACGACTACACGTTCGTGCCGGACTCTGTTCTGCAACAGGTTGGCGCGATGGAGCACGAATACGTGCGCGTGCAGAACCCGGTTGCTCCCGAGATCACGCGCATCCGTCGCCATGTGCTGCCGAGCCTGCTGTCCAACCTCGTGCAGAACCTCCGGCGCGAGTCGGATGTGTTCTTGTTCGAGCATGGCAAGGGCTACCAGCCCGAGCATCGCGATGCCGATCGACTGCCGCGCGAAGTGCGCGAACTCGCGTTCTGCTGGTCGCGTCGCGATGGCGCGCATCCGTTCGCGGATTTGCGTGAGGCGATCGGCAGCCTGCTGCTGCGCGTCGGCTTCGCGGCCGACATGACGCGCGAGTGGCACAGCGGCCACCAGCCGTGGGTGCATCCCAACGCGTCGGTGTCGATCGACCGCGACGGCACCTCCGTCGGCTTCGTCGCGCACCTGCATCCCGGCGTCGCGCGCGCGCTCGGCGTGCCGTCTACGACTGCGGTCGCAACGATCGACGTGCGCGCGTTGCTGGCGACGGGGCGCGCCGAGGCGGCCTTCCGCCAACTGCCGGCCTTCCCGCAATTGCCCGTCGACGTTGC
>CAIYFF010000256.1 GCA_903925435.1 uncultured Planctomycetota bacterium
CGCCGACCGCACCGCAAGACGCTGCAACCGCTGGGGACGACGAACGCGTCCGCACCGATGCACAGCGAAGTCATCTGCCCTGGCCCAGTCCAGGTAGGACAGGCCCTCCCACGAGGATGGGATCAACGCGCTCGGTTGCACGCGCCAAACCACAGTCCCGGGGAGTCGGGTCTGAGCTGACGGAGCAGGATTGCACGTCTACCCGGCCGAAAATGCAAGTGCGCCAAAGGTGCCATAACATCTCACGAACGACGCCGCGGCGATGGGATCTCGCCGAGGCTGCCCGCGAGCAGCGGATTGGACGCAGCCTGCAGCAACGGCGAACGCCGCTCCTCGACTCGCGTCAGCGCGACCGCAAGCGCGTCGCTGGCGTCGCGCGGCATGCCGACGAGCGCTGCCATTGCAGCTTGGCCGAGTTGCCGCACCACCATGTCGGCGACGACATCCTTCGGCGCGTCGCCGCGCCCGGTCACGCACCGCTTGATCCGAGCGGGCGCATACTCATGGATCGCAAGTTCGGCTCGCGACGCCTCGGCCAGGACGACGCCGCGCGCCTCGCCGATGCGCAGCGCAGACTGAACGCTCTTGCCGTAGAAGGCCTGCTCCAACGCCAACTCATGTGGGCCAAGGCGCGCGACCAGTTCTCGGAACTGGTCCGCGAGTTCTCGCAGTCGCTCGGGCACCGTGGCCCCGCGCGCGCCGAGCCGGAGAACTCCGCACTCGACGGGCCGCACCGACTCCGATCCCACAGCGCCAGCGCGCACCACGTTGCTCGCGCGCAGCGCGAGCGGAGCTGCGGAGGAAGATCGCGACCCAGACTCGACGCTGAGCTCGAGGCACCCGAACCCGACCACTTGCGTGCCAGGGTCGATGCCGAGGATCCGGATTGCCGTCACGGCGGGATGGTAGCGAGCCCCGCCGCCGCGACGTAGCGTTCGCCGCGTGAAGGTCGCAATGCTCCTGTTGGCCGCGGGCCGCGGCACGCGCTTTGGCGGCGAAGTCCCCAAGGGCTTCCTGCAACTCGGCGGCAAGACGCTGCTCGAACGCTCGGCTGAGCGTCTCAGGCGGCTGTGCCCGGAGCCCGAGGGCGAACTCATCGTCCTCGTCGGACGCGAAGATCGAACGACGCATCTCGCGCCGCTCATGGGCGCGCTGCATGCGTTGTCCTGCCGCATCGTCGATGGCGGGACCACGCGGCAACAGTCGATGCAGAACGGCCTCGCCGCAGCGAGCGCCAATTGCGACGTTGTGCTGGTGCACGACGCGGCGCGCCCGTTGTTCCCGCTCGCGGCGGCCAGGACCTGCATCGAACGCGCGCGCGCGGTCGGAGCGTCGCTGCTCGCGATCCCCGCCACGGACACCTTGAAGCGCTGCCGAGCCGACGGCACGGTCGAGGCAACGATCGACCGCCGCGGCGTCTTCTACGCGCAAACGCCGCAGGCACTGCGCCGCGACGTCCTCGCGCGCGCGATCGCGCATGCCGCAGAGCACGGCATCGAGGCAACCGACGATGTGTCGCTCGCGGAAGCGATTGGCTGCCCCGTCGAGGTCGTCACCGGCTCGCCGCAGAACCTCAAGATCACGCACGCGGCGGACCTCGCCGTCGCCGAAGCCCTGTTGCGCCACTTCGAGAACCACGCATGAGCGACCTTCGCATCGGACTCGGCATCGACCTTCACCGGCTGGAACCCGGCCGCGCCTGCGTGCTCGCCGGCATACGCATCGACTGCGAGCGCGGCCCCGCCGCGGTCAGCGACGGCGACGTCGTGCTCCACGCGGCGGTCGACGCGGTGCTCGGCGCCGCGGGACTCGACGACCTCGGCACGTTGTTCTCCGAGAACGACCCCAAGAATCGAGGCCGCGACTCGGCGGAGTTCTGCGCGCGCGCGATGGAAATGGTCCGCCAGAAGGGCCTCGCGGTGAAATCGATGGACGTCGTCGTCGAGACCGAGTTGCCGCGACTCAAGCCTCACCGAGCCGCGATGCGCGCGCGGCTGTCGGAGCTGTTCGCCGTCGAACCAGACCGAGTCAACCTGAAGGGCAAGTCGGGCGAAGGCCTCGATTCGATCGGCAACAAGCTCGCGATCCGCGCGACCGTCGTTGCGCTGCTCGACCGCGCGTAGCGGGCCCAAGTCACGCGGTCTGCAGGTCCTTCATGCGCTTGTAGGCCCCGCCCTTCGCCACGAGTTCGTCGTGCGTGCCCATCTCGACGATGCGGCCCTGCTCCAACACGACGATGAGGTCCGCCTGTGCGATCGTCGAAAGCCGATGCGCGATCACGAACGACGTGCGGCCGCGCCGCAGGTTGTCGAGCGCGCGCTGCACCAACTCTTCGTTCTCGGAGTCGAGGCTCGAGGTCGCCTCGTCGAGGAACAGGATCGCTGGATCGCGCACGATCGCGCGCGCGATCGTGATGCGCTGCATCTGGCCGCCCGACAGGTTGCAGCCTCGCTCGCCGGCGAGCGTGTCGTAGCCCTGCGGCAACTTCTGGACGAAGTCGTGGATGTTGGCGGCCTTCGCGGCGGCCTCGATCTCGGCTTGCGAGCAGCCGGGCTTGCCGCACGCGATGTTGTCGCGAATCGAGGTGTTGAACAGGAACGGCTGTTGGCTGACGACCGCAGTGAGGCGGCGATAGTCGTCCATGCACAGCGAGCGAAGGTCCTTGCCGTCGATCAGGATCCGCCCCTTCTGCGGGTCGTGGAACCGCATCAGCAGATCCATGGTCGTCGACTTGCCAGCGCCCGACGGCCCGACCAACGCGACCGTCTGGCCGCGCTTCACCTTCAGGTTCACGCCGCGCAACACGGGATCGTCGCCGTATGCGAACCAGACGTTGTCGAGTTCGACCTCGCCTCGCAGCGTCGCCATCCGCTCGCCGCCCGACTCGCCCTCGGCGATCTGTTCTTGCAGGATCGACTCGATGCGCTCGAGCGCGCTCGTCGACTCCATCAAGGTCGTGTAGGCGCGGGTGAGTCGCTTCACGTGCTGGTAGGTCGTCGCAAGCGGCAGCAGCACTGTCGCCACGCCGCTGAACTTGACCTCGCCCGTCACGAGCACGAAGTAGCCGAGCATCATCAACAGCGCCGCGAAGCCGATCTGGTAGCCCAGGAAGGTCTGCATCATCGATGCGCCCTTCGCGCGCAGCATCTTCATCGAGCGGTCGAGGAACGTGTCGTTCTGCTCCTCGTATTCGTCGAGCCGCTGCTCCTCCAGCCGGAACGCCTTCACGGTGCGGATGCCAGACAGGATCTGGTTCATCGACTCCGTGGCGCCGCCCATCGCCTCCAACGTCTTGGTGCTGCGTCGGCGAACACGCTCGCCCGATCGATACATCGGGATCGCCATCAGCGGGATCATCAGCGCGAGCACGATCAACGCCTTCGGCATCACGATCGCGACGACGACGATGTTGCCGATGATCATCATCGGATCGACGAACACGTTGTCGCTCGCGAGCTCAAACGAACGCTGCAGCACCTGCGCGTCGTTGGTGACGTTGCTGATCAGTTCTCCCATGCGCCGCTGCCCGAAGTAGCGGAGCGGCAGCGACAGGATGTGCTTGGCGATCGCGACGCGAAGGTCCGCGACCATCTTGATCGCGAAGAAGCGCGACGTGATCTGCAGCGCGTAGATGCAGACGCCGCCGAGGATGCCGCACACCGACGCGAGCAGCGCCGCGGCGATGACGAGGTTCATCGCGGGGCCGCCAGCGGAGCTTGCGTCGCGGCCGATCCACCCTGCCAGGACATCGGCCTGCCCCTGGAACCAGGAGGCAAACCGATCGCTCCAGCTATCGCCATCCCCGCCGGACAGCGCGATCGGCGCCGAGCCGCCCGTTTGCGCGGCCATCGCCCGGATCAGCGGGTCGACGAGGATGAAGGGCGCCTTCGTGAAGATCGCTTCGAGCGCGCCGAATGCGAGCGAAGCGCCAACCAGGCGCTTGTGCGCAAGCATCGAAGCCCAGATGCGGGCGAGCAGCGTGGAGAACGTCGCCGGCTTGGGCGCGGGTGAAGATGTCACCCGCGGGAGCTTACTCGATGACCGCCTTCTGGATCACCTCGTTGGCCCACTGCATGAAGCGGTGCGAACGGTAATCCTCGAGCACCAGTTCGCGGTCACGCTCGTTCTTGACGTCCATGCGCTTCTTCGGCGGCGTGCGCGAGTTGACGCGCGCGATGTACCACGCGTCGGTGCCCTTGATCGGGCCGATGGCCTTGCCGACCTCTGCGTCGAAGAACAGGAAGGTCGCGACCGAGTTGCCGTCGAGCAGTTCCGAGAACTCGTTCTCGCGCAGCTGCTGACGCACTTGGTTGAGCGGCAGGAAGCCGAGGCGGCCGCGCTTCTCGTCGTTGACGATGTATTCGCCGCGCTTCGTCATCGCATCGTCGAACGTGATCTTGCCGGCCTCGAGATCGGCGAACGCCGCCTCGCAGCGAGCCTTGGCCTTGGCCATGCCGTCGTTCTGCCACGCCATCGTCTGCATGTCGCGCGCCAAGAACTGGATCAGCTCGATGCTGGCGCTGCCGTCCCCGAAGAAGCCCGCGCGCTTGTCGGCGTAGGCCTGCAGGTTCTCGTCCGTCAGCTCTTCCTTGATCAGGTCGTAGAACGACGTCATCAGGCGCCAACGCGAGCGGAAGGCTTCGAGGCACGGGTAGCCCTTGAACTTCGTCGCGATCACTTCGACCGTGAACGGCGTCGTGTCGTAAGGCTGGCGGTATTCGTCGTAGCGGCGCTGGAACTCTTCGTCGGCGACGTAGACGCCCTTCTTGACCAGCTCCTGGCGCAGCGCTTCACGCGCCACGACTTCTTGCATCGCGCGATCCACGTCCTGAACGAACAGGCCTTGGCGCACGAACTCGAACGCGTCGTCGGTCGGCCATTCCATGCCGTTGACCGACAGGACAACCTCCGGCGCGAGGCCGTTGCTCGCGTACTTGATGTCCGACCAGTTGCGCAGGCCCTGCTGCACGAACTGGCGCATCATCGTCATCCAGAACTCTGGCAGCGGCTTGGGGTTGCCCTTCTCGTCCTTGGCGTCTGCCGTCTTCTCCAGCTGCTCGAGGAACTGCTGGCCTTGGCCGCTGTTCGTCTTGGCCATGATCGCCTCCTTGGTGATCTGCGGCCAATCCTTCGGAACGCCGGGGAAGAACACGCGGTCGAACACGATCGCCTGCTTGCGCTGCTGCAAGAACGTCTCGCGGTTGAGCCCGTATTGCGTGCGCACGACTTCCCAGAAGTCGACGCCCGGGTTCGTCACCGCAAACTGGTTCATCTTCGGCTCCAGCTCGCGCAGCACGTCTTCCTCGAGGACATCGAATTCCTCGGGGCGGCGCTTGCCAGCCTCGATCTGCTTCTTGACCTCTTCGACGATGAAGAAGTCCGCGACCTTCGCCTCGACGAGCTTGCCGCCCGTGAGGTAGACCGTTTCGCGCTTCACGATCTTGGGGTCGAGGGCGACGCCGTTGACCTTGATCGGCAGCAGCAGCTTGTCGCGCGCAGCGGCAGCTTGGTCTTGGAGCTTGTCCGCCTCCTTCTGGAGCGACTGGATCTGGTCTTCGACGGATTGGGCCCAGAGGCTCTGGGACACCACCGCGGCAAACACGGCGAGGTAAAGGGGCTTCATGTCAGGAAGGCGGAATCGGTTCGATTACGGGGTCGCGGAGTCTACCGCGCTGGCGCAGCGATACGAGCCGGGTCGGACAAAGCTCCGGGTTCTGTGCCGCGAGCCGTCCCGCACCGAGACGAGAACGGAACGGCGCAGCAGCCAACGCTTCGGTGCCGCCGCTGGTAGCATGCGCCCGCACGCATGGCCTACGACCCCCGCTCGATCTCGTTTTCGGCCGAGATCCTCTACCCACCCACGCCACTCCGCGCGGACCTCGCCCAGGGGGTGCACAACGCACTCTTCCAGAAGCCGGCCTTCGGCTACCAGAGCTTCCAGATCGCTCCGGATGCGGTGCACATGACGAACATGCCGCACGCCCCGGGGCAGGTTTCGTCGCTGTCGTTCCATTCGGACCGGCTGATCGTGCGCGAAGAGTTCCGCGGGACGACCATCGAGGACTTTGCGACGCGCGTCGTCAACGTGGCAGGCGCCTCGATGTCGACGCTCGCGATCCCGATGTCGATCGCGCAGCAGTTCTGTGTGCGGTCGCTGATCAACCCCAAGCACCGCGACGGCCGCGACTTTCTCGCGCACAAGCTGCTGGCCCGCGGCGATGCGCTGGCTGGATTCGGCCGACCGCTGCAGGGCCTCGGCCTCCGGATCGCCTTCCCGCCGAGCGAACAGGACCGCGCACTGCATCAGGTGCGAGTCGAGAGTTGGCCGCAGGATCCCCGCTCCTTGTGGCTCGAAGTGACGAGCACCTACCCCGGCGCGATCCCGACGGCGCAACTCCCGCAGGTGGCGGACCTGCTCTATGCGACCTACGCATTCCTGTGCGGACCGGTGGCGGACTTCCTCGCGGAGCACGACCAGCCATGAATGCCCGCCCATTCGACCAGCTGACCAACACGAGTCGAGTAGCGCTTGCCTTGCTCCTCGCCGCCGTGCCCGCGTGCACGGACAAGGACAAGCAGCAGCAACCTGCGACGCCGCCGCAAGAAGCCGAACTGAAGCCCGACGACGTGCTGCTCGTCGCCGACGGCATCACGATCGCATGGAAGGACGTGCGCGAACGGGTCGAAGCACTCGACGCGATTGCGCCTGAGTTCTCGCGCAAGAAGAAGATCCAGAAGGTCCTGTCCGACTACACGATTCCGATTCTCTTCGCGCGACGGGACTTCGCCGAGCAACGCAACGCGCAACGCGATCTCGCAACCACGCTGCGCAACGCCAGCGGCAACGTCAACGAGTTGCTGCAGAACGCCAACGGCCGCCCATTCCGCCGTGAACGCATCTCGCGCGGCAACGTCGACCTCCCCGTCGCCGACTTCTTGTTCGAGCCTGGCAACCTGGGCGCGGTGAGCCCGCCGATCGAATTGCCCGGCGGCTTCATGCTCGCGGGCTGCATCGATCTGACGCAGACGCGCGTGCCCATGGAAGACACCTGCGAATGCGTGATGGTCGGGTTCTTCACCCATGACTCCCAAGCCGAGGGGCAATGGGAACTCGACCTCCGGACGCGGCTGCCGCGGCTCGTGACCTACGTGCACCCCGACTACCGCCTGGCGATGCCGCCATGGCTCCAGATCCCATGAGTGACCTGCGAATCTCCTCGCTTGCGCTGCTTTTGTTCGCGCTGCCGATCGCGTCGCCGACGGCCAACGCCCAAGAGAAGAAGGACGCGCCCCCACAGTCGGCGGCCTCGACGACGGGCGCCAAGAAGCCCCTCGCCGCGTGGCCTGCGCTGCAGGCGAAGGACCGCGATCGCGCGATCGTGCTGACGGGCCAACTGAAGAAGGACGACGAGGCGGTGCGCACCGCTGCGCGCGGCGAGATGCTCGCGATGGGCGCAGGCGCCGCGCCAGTCCTGTTCCAGAAGGTCGGCGATGCAGAGAAGGAACTCGCGCTCAACGAGGAGCTCTACCTCGTGTTCGACGAGATGCTGACCGAGGAGCACCGCGCGCTGATGGCCGAGCAGGCCAAGAAGAAGAAGATCGAGCTGCGCAAGTATCTGCTTCGCCGCCTGTGCCTGATGGCGGATCCAGAGCTGAAGTCTGCGTTCGAGCCGTTCCGCAAGGACGCCGACGAGCAAACGCTGCTCTTTGCGACGTTGGGCCTCGCCGCGCGCAAGGACAAGGACGCGCTGCTGCAACTGCTGGAGATCACGCGCACCGACTGGGCATCGCACGTCGAGCTCGTCAGCAAGGCGCTGCCATTCGCGCGCAGTGGCGAGTGCGCGCTCGCACTCGCGGAGCGCATGGCGAACGACAGCAATGAAGTGAAGGCCGCGGGCCTTCGCTTGCTGCGGTATGTCGCAACGGAGAACGAGAAGCCGATCATCAAGACCTACCTCGGCGCGGAAGACCACGGCGTCGTCAAGGAAGCCGTCAACGTGATGAGCGTGATGAACGGTATGGAACCTCTGGAGAAGCTGTTTGCGTTCGACGTGATCGGCATGGCCAAGGAGTGGC
>CAIYFF010000257.1 GCA_903925435.1 uncultured Planctomycetota bacterium
AATCTCTTCAGCATCGACGCCAAGCACCGCATCACCGACGCCCGCTTCAGCGCCGACGGCCAACGCTTGTTCCTGGCCAAAGCCCGCCAGCAAGAACTCAAGAATGGCCGCTGGAACGACTTCGGCCTCCTCGAAATCCACACCGTCACCGGCCTCGGGGCCTGAGCCGAACGGGCCTGAGTGCCCCCGGGGTAGAACCGCCGCAGGCACTCAGGCGGCTTTGAGCAGGGCCAGTGGACGGACCTTGGCGGTGAGGGCCCGCTCCCGTTTCCGTAAGTCGCGGAAGTCGCAGTTGCTCTGCACCCGGAACCAGAACTCCGAGGTTTGCTCGAAGAATTTGCCTAACTTCATCGACATTTCCGGCGTGATGGAACGCCTTCCCAGAACGATTTCATTGATGGCCCTCGGCGAGACACCGAGGGCGCGACCCAAGGCGTTCTGCGAAATTCCGAGCGGAATCAAGTACTCCTCCAAGAGAATCTCGCCGGGCGTGACGGGTTTCATGATTTGTATCCTATGGCGTTATGGGGTGGTGTCAATGGTAGTCGCAAATCTCGACTTCGCTGGCGTCGGATCCGTCCCACCGAAAGCACAGTCTCCATTGGTCGTTAATCCGGATGGAATATCTCCCAGCAAGGTTCCCTTGGAGCGCTTCGAGGCGATTGCCCGGAGGTACCCGAAGATCGGAAAGCTCCCCAGCGGCATCCAGTTGGATCAGTTTCCGCAATGCCACTCGGGCGATCGCCGAAAAACGCCGACTCGATCCGGTCTCGTGCAACCGCTGTGTCTCGTCATCCTTGAAGGACGTGATCATCGCAGGGTGTCATTTTAGGGGTTTTCTTATCTTGGGCAAGATTCGGTGGATCGGTGACGCCCGATTCCGGAGCCCGCCAGGCTTCCGACGTTCGGCTGGTTACGGCTTGGCCAAGGCCTTGGCTGCGGCTTGTTGGAAGGCGCGGCGGACTTCGCTGGCGTCGCTGTTGGGGAAGTTGGAGCGTTGGACCATTAGCACGTAGGCGACGCCTTTGACGGGATCCACCCAGGCCTGGGTGCCCCAGGCGCCGCCGTGGCCGAAGGTTCCGGGCGAGAGCATGGCGGCCACGCCGTCATGGGGCGTCTTGAGCACGCAGGTGCCGAGGGCCCATCCGTAGTTCAGCCCGCGCCGACCGTAGGTGTCGTTCTGAAAAAGCCCGTGGGCAGGGTTTCGGGCGTTTGGGGCGTGGACAGCTGTTTCATCGACGCCTCGCTCAGGTAGCGCACGCCCTGGAACCGTCCGCCGCCGAGCAGCATCTGGCAGAACCGGCCATAGTCTTCGGCCGTGGAATAGAGGCCGCCGTTGCCCTGCGGCGGACGGTCGCGAGGGCCGAACTCCGGTCGAGGCGGCACGGCTTCGAGCGATCCGGTCGTCGCGTTCTTGGCGTAGGCGGTGAGCTGACGAGCGCGTTCTGAGGCGCCCGGATAAAACGTCGTGCTCTTCATGCCCAGCGGCTGGAAGAGGCGTTTTTTGAGAAACGCGTCGAAGCTCATTCCGCTGACCACCTCGACCACGCGGCTGGCCGCGTTGATGCCACTCTGGCAGTAGCTCCACCGGCTGCCCGGCTCGAACTGCATCGGAGCGGCCAGCCAGAGCGGGACGAGGTCGGCCAGGGTCCTCGCCTCGCGCTCGGCCGGTCCTCGCCTCGCGCTCGGCCGGTCCGCCAGCCTCGCCGAGTCCGGAGGTGTGGGTGAGGATCTGAATCAGGGTGAGGTTCGCCGGTTGGCCGGACGGAGTCTTGAGACTCGCGAATTCGGGCAGGTACTTGGCGACCGGATCGTGAACGTCCAGTTTGCCCTCGTCTTGGAGCATGAGCACGGCGGTGGCCGTGATCGGCTTGGTCATTGAGGCGATCCAGAACAACGTATCTGCCTGCATCGGCTTATGGGCCGCCATATCGGCAAGTCCGGTGGTCTCGAGGTGCAGCACCTGATCCTTCGAGACGACCATCGTGACCGCGCCGGCGATTTCGTGGCGGTCGATTTGCTCCTGCAGGGCCG
>CAIYFF010000258.1 GCA_903925435.1 uncultured Planctomycetota bacterium
GGTTGGGCGACGGCGATCGCGCAAAGGGCGATGGAGCGACGGAGGCCGATGATGGCGTTGCGCATCTGCACATGATGCCCGTGAACCACGAAGACTGAAGGCCATCCTCTTCATGGTGAAGGGGTGCGGCCGAGGCCTCGATTGCTGGGGCGTGCTGATGCCGCGGATCGGGCACCATGTCCCGCGGAATGCTGTAGACCGTGCAGGCCTCGACCGTCCTGCGCCGTGGCCTGCGCAGCACTGCAACAGCCCACAGGTTGGCCGTGCGGCGATGCGCCATGGCCGTCACCCTGCCTGCGCGAACTGTGCATCGAAGCGACGCCGTCCTGCGTCCCGCGGTCGCTGCCCATTTTCTCCACGATTTCGCCCTCGCTCCCCAGGGGCGACTGTCTCGAACTGAAGTTGTCGGCGCGGATCTGCCGATGACGCCGCGGCATCCCGTGCATTCGCCGGTGATGCGGCAAAGGACAGTGGCAAACGCACAACCACAACCGACCGGCTTTCGCGGCACGGTCAAAGGCTTCCCCGCGATCGCGGCAGGGGCGGGCTCTGTGCTGCGACTGCCTGCAAACCTCGCCTCGCTAGCGAGCTCGAATGCCTCGATCGAGGCCATCGAGGTGTCGGCCTTCACCGAGTCGATGGGGCCGATCGAAGCGTTCGCGCGCCGCTTGGCTGCGATGCTGAGCGATGGCGGGCAGCTCGTGCTCGACATCGACAACGAGCAATCGGTGCGTCAGTTGCGTTCGGTGGTGGAGGGACGTGCTGGCACGTTCGATCCTGCGGGCAGCCCGACGGATCCGACGCGTCCGATGTCGCTGCAACGCGCGCTGCTGGCGTGCGACGCGGCGGGGCTCTTCATCGACGATGTCGTGTGCGTGCCGGCTTCTGCGGGCGAGGTGCGCGACAGCTTCTCGACCGCGATGTTCGAACAGGGCCTCGTGCCGCTTGCGTGGCTCGATGGCGCGCCTGCCGCTCGCTTCTGGATTCGCTGCAGCAAACGGCCGTCGCTATCAGGCACGGTGCTCATCGGCATCGGCGATGCGCGCTTGCAGCAGCGCACGGCGTCGTGCGTGCGCGCGTTCTTGCCGCGCGATTGGGAAGTCGTCGTCTGCGACGGCGCTTCCGAAGCAGAAGCATGGTCGCGCGGCGTTGCGGACGCGCGCGGCGAAGTCCTCTGGTTCTTGCGCGCAGGCGCCACGGCGTCTGCCGCGATGTTCCTCGAGTTGTCACTGCACGCGACGCTTGGCGTTGCCGTGCCAGCCAGCAACGGAGCGCCGGCTCTGCCAGGCGATCTCTCGGGCGCGATGATGCCGCGGTTGTCCGCGCTCCTCTGTGGCCCGTTGCCGCGCCGCGCCAACACGCGCGTTGCGTTGGAGGACCACTGGATGCGACTCGAAGCCGCGTCCCAAGGCATCGCCCTTGTCGACGGCGCGTTCTCGTCCCCGCCTTCGCCGATCGAGGCCCCCGCCGAGTTCGAACGCGAAGCGCGCGCGATGATCGCGCACTGGCAACCGATCGAAGCTGCCAACATTCGGCCCGCAGCCGCGGCAAAGCACGCGGTGGCGACGCCGCCGTGGAACGGCCGCAAGCCGCGCGTGTCGCTGTGCATGATCGCGCGCGACGAAGAGCGCTTCTTGCCGGAGTGCCTGCGCCTCGCCGCGCCGTGCGTAGACGAGATCATCATCGTCGACACGGGCAGCAAGGATCGCACGGTCGAGATCGCCGAGTCCTTTGGCGCGAAGGTCCTCCATCGCGCGTGGGACGAAGACTTCTCCGCGCCGCGCAACGCGGGCATCGAACAAGCGACGGGCGATTGGATCCTCGTGCTCGACGCCGACGAGTTCTTGCTCGACGGCAGCAAGGAGCAGATCGCGACGCTCGCGCAAGACCCAGCGGTCGCTGGCTACCACATGCGCTTCGTCAACGTCTACTCCGGCGGCAAGACCGCTGGCGTGATGATGGTGCGCCTGTTCCGCAACTTGCCGGGCGTTCGCTACGAGAACGTCATCCACGAGCAGGTCACGCCTTCGCTCGTGCGCCTCGGTGCGCAGCAAGGCCTCGCGTTGTCTTCGTGCGAACTCGAAGTCGAGCACCACGGCTACTCCAACGAAGTCATCGACAGCCGCAACAAGAACGAGCGCAACGAGCGCCTGTTCAAGAAGCAGCTCGCTGCCAGCCCTGGCGACATCTACTGCCTCTACAAGTACGGCGACTTCTTGCGTCGTCTGGCCGGCCGCGAAGCGGACTCGCGCCGACTGCTCGAAGAATGCCTGACGCAGATTCGCATCGGCGCGCCTTCGCTGCCACGCGAGTTGCCCTATGCCGCCGAAGTCGCGGCGTTGTGTGCGCTCGAGAGCGCGCGTGCCGGCGAGATCGATCGCGCGCTCGCGGTGATCGACGAAGCGCTGCGTCGCTATCTGCCGACGCCCAACCTGCACTACATCGCGGCCAACCTGATGCTCCAGCAGGGGCAGCCAGACGCGGCGATCGCGCACTTCCGTCGCTGCCTTGCGTATCACGGCCAGACGCTCGTCGTGCCCGTCGAAGAGGGCGTTACGAGCCATGTGTCGCTGATCGGCATCGCGCAAGCGATGTGGCAGAGGGGCGACCTTGCGCGCGCCGAGAGGCTCGCGCAACGCGCGTGCGAGATCGCGCCTGACTACGAGGTCGGGCAGATGGCGCTGTCCAAGATGCAGCTCGCAAAGGGCGACGCTGCGTCGGCATTGCAGACACTGACCAGCTACCTGCAGCGCCGCCCCGACTCCGCGGGCGCGTGCCAGCAAGCCACGTTGATCCTGCAGCGCATTGGCTGCGGCGATCAAGCCAAGCGAATGGGCCGCCGCGCGGCGGACCTCTTGACCAAGAAGGGCGCCGTCGACGAGGCGGCGCGCATGGAACGAATTCTGGCCGCCATCTGACGGCCCCAACCGACGAGGAAAGAACGATGACGATCACGACCAAGAACACCCAGACCCCGAGTGGCGCGACTTCGCGCACGGGCTTCCTGCCGATTCCGACCCGCATCAAGGACCTGCGCGAGGCGCAGGGCGTGCCGCCGCTCGTCGTCGAGCCGGGCAGCGAGGCCAAGAAGCGTGAGCTCGAGGCGTCGCTCGGTGAGCTCGACAGCAAGCTCGCGGAGATCCACCGCACGTCGGCCGAGGCCTACATTACGCAGGGCATCTACGAGAAGGCGCTGCCGCACCTCGAAGCCGCCGTCGCGATGGCGCCGACGGAGACCGAGCACTGGCACCAGCTTGGTGTCGTGCGCTACCTGACGGGCAATGACGGCGGCGCGACGCAGGCGTTCCAGGCGGTGCTCAGCGCCGAGCCCGGCAACGACGAAGCGTGGTTCAACATGGGCATGGTCCTGTTCGGCCAGAGCCAGTTTGCCGACGCCGAGACGTGCTTCGGCCGCTCGCTCGCGATCCGCGCGACCGACGCGCAGACGTGGAAC
>CAIYFF010000259.1 GCA_903925435.1 uncultured Planctomycetota bacterium
GGGTTCGACCTCGTCAGCGGCGGCGAGTTGATGCGCATCCAGAAGGCGGGCATCGACGCGTCGCGCGCGGTGTTCGCGGGCGCGGCCAAGCAGCGTTGGGAAGTGGAGCTTGCCGCGAAGCTCGGGGTGCGCGCGTTCCAGGTGGAGTCGCCGCACGAGATCGACTTGATCGCCGCGGCGGGCAAGGCGTTGCAACGGCGGTTGCCGATCGCGTTGCGCGTGAATCCCGCGGTGCCCGTCGACACGCATGCCTACATCGCCACGGCGAAGCGCGACAGCAAGTTCGGCATCGAGCTGGAGCGCGCGGGCGACGCGGTCCTTCGGATCGCGCGCGATCCATGGCTGCAGCTGGTCGGTTACCACGTGCACCTCGGCAGCCAGTTGCGCGAGGTGGCGCCGTATCTGAGCGCGTTCGGGCGCGTGGCCGAGTTCATGGCGGGCGCGAGCGAGCGTCGCGATGGCGTGCGCCACTACGACCTCGGCGGTGGCTTTGGCATCTCGTATGGCGTGGGGGATCGCTTCCCTCTGCGGCAACTCGCCGAACAACTCGTGCCCAAGATCCGCGCGATCGGATTGCAGCCGATGCTGGAGCCCGGGCGGTATCTGGTGGGCGACGCGGGCGTGCTCGTGACCGAGATGCTCGGACACAAGCAGTCCGGGCACACCGAGTTTGCGTTGGTCGATGCGGCCATGAACGACTTGCTGCGTCCCGCTCTCTATGCCGCGGAGCACCCGATCGTGCCGTGCAAGGACATGGGGCGGCCGCTTTGCACCGTCGACGTCGTCGGTCCCGTGTGCGAGAGCGGCGACTTCCTCGCTCGTGCCCGCGCGTTGCCAAAACTCCTGGCTGGCGAACGCATCGCCGTGCTTGCGGCAGGCGCATACGGTGCGAGCATGGCCTCGTGCTACAACACGCGCCGCCGCCCTGCGGAGGCGCTCGTCGACGGGGCGTCGCATCGCTTGATTCGACGTCGCGAGACGTTCGAAGAACTGTGGGCCGGCGAAGACCCGGCTATGGACCTCGCATGAACATGAACCCTGCTCCTTCTGCGCGCCGCCGGACCCTCCGTGCGTTGACGCTTTGCCTCTTGGCGGCCGCGTGCTTCGCGCAAGCGTCGTGCTCGTGGTTGACCGGCGAATTCGCGACGTTGGATCCGATGCCAAAGAGCTGTCGCCCGCAACCGTTCGATGCCGACGCGTTGGGCTCGGCATCGCGCCCGTAGGACGTTTCTGTGGTGACGCCGCAGTTGCGCGCGCTTGCGACGAAGGCCGAAGGCGCGGGCCGACTGGATGCGGATTGTTCTGGCGCGCAACGCGTGGCGTCCGGCCGCGGCGAGCATCCAGTCTGCGGCGATGAAGTCGAAGTCGACCTGCTGCTCGAAGGCGATCGCATCGTGGACCTTCGCTGGCGCGCGCACGGATGCCCTGCGACCTACGCGGTGGCGGCCTCGGCGCACCACGCGCTGAAGGGCGTCGCCATCGCAGAGGCGCCTTCGATCTTGCGGCAAGCGCTCGCACAACTCGGCGACCTCTCGTCGACGGAACGTCACGCCGAAGCGATGTTCTGCCGCGCTATGGCCGCTGCTCGCAGCAAGGCAGGCGAGTGATGGCGCGCTTTGCCGAGTTCTTGGCGCGCTTGCGCGGCGGCGGCGGCAACGAGCAAGACAGCAAGCGCCTCTCGGCGATCCTGTCGCTCAACCGCGAACTCGCGAAGGCCTCCGACCGCAAGCAAGTGCTCGTGCGCCTCGTCGACGAGGCGGTGCGGTTGTTCGCTGCGGAGCGCGGCTTCGTCTGCGTGCCGGCCGATGGACCTGTGGGCTTTCAGGTAGAGGTCGCGCGCAACCTCGACGGCGAGAACGTGCCCAATCCGGAGCGCAAGGTCTCGTCGACGGTGTGCAAGCGCGCGTTCTCCGGCCAGGGCGTGTTCTCCGAGGACGCGCAGGAAGGTGAGTTGCAGGCGTCGCAGAGCGTTGCGGACTTGCGTCTGCGCAGCGTGTTGGCGATGCCGTTGTCGGCCGGAGGCAGCGCGATCGGGTGCATGTATCTGGACCACCGGTTCCACACCAAGGCGTTCGACGATCGCGACCTGCCGTGGCTGCAGGCATTCGCCGACCAAGCCGCCATCGCGCTGCATCTGCATGGGCTGCTCGCAGAGAACCGCGCGCAGAAGGATCAGCTGGTGGAGCAGAATCGAGCGCTCGCGGCGACCGTTCAGGCCCAGCAACAAGAACTGTCCGCGCGTGGTCCGGTTCGCGCGCGCGCCGAGTTGCGCCATTCGTTTGCCGCCTTGCTGGGCGAGTCGCCTGCGTGGCTTGCGGCGCTCGCGTTGCTCGACAGTTGCGTCGACGCGGAGTTCTCCGTGTTGCTGTGGGGCGAGAGCGGCACCGGCAAGGAGATCGCAGCGCGCGCGCTGCATGACGAAGGGCCTCGGCGCAGCGGGCCGTTCGTCGCGGTCAATCTCGCGGCGATGTCGCCGCAGTTGCTGGAGAGCGAGCTGTTTGGCCACGAGAAGGGCGCGTTCACGGGCGCGGATCGCGCGCGCCTTGGGCTCTTCCGGCAGGCGCAGGGCGGCACGCTGTTCTTGGACGAGGTCGCGGACGCGGACTTGGAGTTGCAAGCGCGATTGCTGCGCGCGCTGGAGGAACGACAGGTGCGTCCCGTCGGCAGCGATCGCACAACGCCGTTCGACGTGCGCGTCCTCGCTGCGACCAACCGCGATCCGCGCGCCGCGGTGCAAGAGGGCCGCCTGCGCGAAGACCTCTACTACCGCCTTGCGGTCGTGAGCGTGCGCATGCCGCCGCTGCGCGAGCGCGCCGGCGACGCAAAGCGCCTCGCGGAGCGCTTCCTCGCGGAGTTTGCGCCCGCGGGCTCGCCGTCGGCGACCTTGCCGCCTGCGCTCGCGCGCGAACTGCAACGGCGCGCATTCCCTGGCAACGTGCGCGAGCTGAAGAACCTCATGCAGCGCCTCGTCGCCGAAGCCTCTGGCGGTCCGCTCGCGGTCTCGTTGCCGAAGGAGCAGCCGTTCTCTGCTGTGGGCAGCGGAGCGCCTTCGTCCTTGGAGCTTGCGACGATCGAGCAATGGGCGATCGCGCGCGCGCTCGATGCGGCCGGTGGCAACAAGGCCGAAGCGGCGCGCTTGCTCGGCATCGCGCGGCGAACGCTCTACAGCAAGCTCGCAGAACGCGACCCCGAGGCGGGCTAGCTAGCTTGGACTAGCTGCCGAACGGCACGCGACGAGCGCACGCAGAGCAGACGAACTCTGCGGCCACGACTGCTTCGCCTGGCCCAAACGTGGCGACGCGCTCGCCGCAGCGGCAGACCGCGCCGACGATTCGCGCAGGGTTGCCGAGCACAAGCGCATGTGACGGCACGGACCGCGTGACGACACTGCCCATGCCGACCATGCAGAACGCGCCGAGTTCGATGCCGGGGCCGATCGTGCAGTTGGCGCCGATCGACGCGCCGCGGCGCACGAACGTCGCGAGCGTCGCATCGTCGGGCTCGCTGGGGCGGAGTTGGAGCAAGTCGGGATCGCACGCGCGCGGCGCGCGGTCGTTGGTGAACACCGTATGCGCCGCGACCATCGCGCCGTCCTCGATCGTCACGCCGGCGCAGACGTAGACGTTGGCGTTCAGCTTGCACAGGTCGCCGATCGATGCGCCGCCCGCGATGTAGGTCTTCTCGCCGATGATGCAGCGACGGCCCACGCGCGCGCCGGTGCGAAGGTGCGCGGAGTCCCAGACCGACGAGCCGTCGCCGACGTGGGCGCCGTGTTCCACGATCGCTGTGGGGTGGATGCGCGGCGGCGGCAGGCTTTGGTCGTCGAGTTGGGCCATGGAACGCTATCCGTGTGCGCGCTGGGGCAGTTCGTGCCAGCGCTGTTCGCGCGCCGAGCGGTAGGCAGCATCGAGCGCGTGCACGGATGCGATCGCATCCTCGTCGGTGACGACGAGCGCTTCGTCGCCGCGCACGGCTGCCGCAAAGTTGGCGAGCTGGCGCGCGAAGGCCTCGACCTTGTCGTAGCCATCGCCGAAGCGAACCCACTCGGGCTGCCCCGACAGCTTGTAGCGCGACTCCTTCCAGCCGACCTCGATCGTGCCGTTCTCGCCGTAGAGCCGAACGTAGGCCGCGACTTCTTTGTGCAGGCTCCACGACAAGTCGACCGATCCCATCGCGCCCGATGCGGACTCGAACAGGAGGCGCGCAGTGTCTTCGACGCGAACGTCCTGCAGCGCGCGGCCGAACATCGCCTGCACGCGCGCGAGCGGGCCGAGCAGGTAGCGCGCGATGTCGACGGAGTGGCAGCCGTTGTCGATCAACACGCCGCCGCCCGAGACCAATGGGTTGGAGTTCCATCGCCGCGTCATGTCGACGTGCGCGCAGAACACGTTCTCGAACAGCGCAACGCGACCGATGAGCCCTTGGTCGAGCAATTGGCGACAGCGGGCGATGTCCGTCGTGTAGCGGAACTTGGAGCCCATCGTCAGGATGCGGCCGTTGGTTCGCGCCGCGCGCAGCATGCGCTCGGCGTCGTGCAGCGACGTCGCGAGCGGCTTCTCGCACAAGACGTGGAGTCCGAGGTCGAGCAGCGCGATCGACAGGTCCGCATGCGTGTTGGGCGGCGTCAGCACGAGCGCCGCGTCGGCGCTGCCGCCCGCGCGAAGCCATTGCAGCGCATCGGCAATCGGCTCGGCGCCGCTGCGCGCGGCTGCAATGCGAGCGCGTTCGATGTCGATGTCCGCGCAGGCGACGATGCGGAACGCGTTCGATCGCTGCAGGGCGTCGAGGTAGGCGTTGGCGATGCCGCCGCAGCCGATCACTACAAGGCGCAGCGGGTCACGCACGGGACAACGCCTTTGCTTCGTCGCGGATCACTGCGCACACGTGATCGATGTGCTTCTCCTCGTAGAACTCGTCGATCGGCAGCACGACCACGGACTCCAGCGCTTCGACTGCGCCGGGATAGTCGCTGCGCGAGAACATCGGCTGCGCTGCATCGCGACGCGGGTTGTGTTCGAGCGGCATCCGCGTGACGGGATGGGCGGTGAAGTCGCGGAACAGCGCGCATTCGAACGCCGGCTTCTGCACGTAGCGCGGCGCGCAGAACACGCCGCGTGCCTTCATGCGCGCGCCGAGCGCCACAGCGCCGCCGTCGATCGAGGCCGCGTCGACGAAGAACGCATACTTCCACCAAGAGTGCGTGCCGCCTTCGGGTTCGTTGGGCAAGCGGATGCCGCGCACTGCGCGCAGGCCCGCAGTGATCGACGCCGCGATTGCGCGACGGCGCGCGAGGACCCACGGCAGCTTCTGAAGTTGCGGCAGCGCGACCGCGCCCTGCAATTCGGTCATGCGCGCGTTCAGCGCCGGGAAGTAGTGGTCGGGCTGCTTGTCGCCATAGCCCCAAGCCTTGTTGACGAACAAGAACATGCGGCGCGCGAGCTGCGCGTCATCGGTCGCGACGATGCCTCCTTCGCCGGTCGTCATATGCTTGCCTTGCTGCAGGCTGTAGCACGCGATCGCGCCAAACGAGCCCGCGCGGCCGTCGCGTGACGTTGCGCCAAACGCCTGCGCGCAGTCTTCGACGATCGGGATGCCGCGTTCGCGCGCGAGCGCTTGGATCGGAGCCATCTCGCAGACGAGGCCAAACAAGTGCGTGACGACGATCGCGCGCGTGCGGTCCGTCAGCTGCGCAGCGATCGTCTTCGCCGTCACGTTCATGGTGCGCGGATCCACATCGGCGAACACCGGCACGCCGCCCTCGTAGCAGATGCATGTGAGCGCGCCCATGTCCGTGATCGGCGTCGTGATCACTTCGTCGCCGGGCGCGAGGCCGAGCGCTGCGATCGCGCAATGCACAGCGGTGCTGCCCGACGTGCATGCGATCGCGTGCTGCCGACCGGCGTGCTGTGCGAATGCGCGTTCGAACGCGGTGACGAACGTGCCCTTCGTCGAGTTCAGCGTGCCGCTGCGGATCGCGCGCGCGACCGACTCGCATTCCTCGGCGCCGAGCGCGCGGCCCGTGAAGTCGCCGTCGCTCGGCAGTTCGATGGGATCTGTGGCGGGCGCTGCGGCGATCGCGCGCTCGATGGCTTCTGCGTCGAGCGCCGTCCCATACGGCTGCGCCCAGTCGCGGGGCGACAGCAATGCCACTTCGAGCGCGCGCGCAATCGCGATCGGCTCGTCGCCGGCGATGCGACTGGCGCCGCACGCAACCGTCTCGGGGCGAGCGGTGAATGCCTGCGCCACTACGCAAGGAACGCGCATCGCGCATGCGACCACCTGCGCGTCGTCGCGATCGGTGACCACCGCGCGCGCGCCCGCGATCTGCTGCAGCGACTTTATCTCCTCGACATCGAGGCCATGCGCATGCGCGACTGCCGAGAGCGCGTTGCGGATGGAGTCTTGGTCGGGGCCTTCCGACAACAGCAGCGCCACGGTCGCGCGTTCGCTCGTCTGCGGCCATGCGGAGGCCGTTGCGTGAAGGCCGCAACCGCTCACGATCGCGCGCGCAATCGCGATGCCATCGCGGCGCAGGTTGTCGCGCTGCGTCGAGGTTGCGCACAGCAGCACATCGGCGCGGCGGTCGAGTTCGCGCGCGGCGCGATCGTGCGCAAACGTGCGCGCGCCTGCGTCGACGCGGAGGATGCAGCAGCCGAACGCAGCCAACGTCTCGGCCAGCGCGAGCGTGCGTTCGCTTGCGTGCGCCAGCACGGCGATGGAATCCCGTTCGTGCGCGTGCGGCGTTGCATCCTGCGGCAAACCGAACGCGATCGCCGCTGCGCGATCGGAGTCGGCGCCTTCCCAGGACCAGGTCACGCGATGCCCGCGCGTTGCGAGCGCCGCGGCCACGGGCGCGATGCGCGCGACGCACGCAGGCGTCGCGGGGATGCAGAGGACGGGTTTCACTTCGCCGAGGTTCCTGCGATCAGCCGGGGCCCGGGCGCTGGTCGAGTCGCACTGCGATGTGCGACAGCAAGTCGTTCACGCGCGCCTCGATGCGATTCACCTTGGCGACGTTGTCGAGCACGATCGCCTTCTTCGCGTTGGAGGGCAGGAAGATCAGGCGGCCGCTCTGCAGCAGCAGATACTCCGCCATGTCGTAGATCTCCTTGTTCATCTCGAGCCCGTCCGTCGACCAGCGCGTGATGTCGCCGAGGTAGCCGTGGTGGTGCAGGATCTCGCGCGCGTTCACTTCGTAGTAGTGGAAGCGCGAGTTGACGTAGACCAGCAAGAACAGGAGTCCGAGGAAGCCCGCGAGGAAGCCGTAGAACGCGGCGTTCATCGTGATGTCGATGCCGCCGATCAACCGCGACAAGAACCCTGCGACATCCCACTTGGTGTCCGCGAGCAAGAGCCCGAGCACGAGCGCCACGATGCCGACGACGATGGTGATCGACTTGATGCGCGAGAAGTCGAAGCTGAACACCAACAGGTTGAGGCACAACAGCGCCATGAACGAGTTGCCAAGCGAGCGCGGGTCGACCTGCAGCATCGACAGCAGGAAGCAGAGGCTCGCGCCGGCGAACGTGGGGTAGAGGAACACGACCTTCGGCCAAGGCCGGATGATCACGCTCTCCGGGATGGCGGGCGCCGCGGGGACTGATGGGGTTGGGGCGGACGCTTTTGTGGTGTCTGTCATGTCGCCTCGTGCGCGCGGTGAGGGGGAGGATTGTGGCTTTCTTCGCGCGGCCTTTCAAAGCACGGCTTTGGGACTCGAGGCAGCGTGCGCCTCCGGCCGATTGCGCAGGCAGACCTCCGGGATCCGCAGAAGGGAAATCGGCTGCGGGCTGTGTTACACCGTGCGGCGTGAGTCTGCGTCCTGCATCGATGTCTTCGCCACTCGGGCTGCTAGGGCCGCTGCTCTGGCCGCTGCTCGCCTTGGCTGCGTTCCTCGTGGGCTGCGGCGGCAATCTCCGGCCGCTGCAGGAGCCCCAGGCGGCCCAGTCGCAAAAGGTGCAGTTGCTCGTCGTTCCGGTGAGCGGCGTGCTCGGCACCAAAGAACTCGCGCTGTGCCTGCGCGCGCTTCGGCAGGCTGAGCAGGAGGGCTGCAACGTCGCGTTCCGCTTCGAGGACGCCGGCGGCGACGCGGAGTCGCTGGGCGAGGTGCAGGCTTTGCTGGACCAGATCGAGCGCGTGCGCGGCAAGGTCGGCACGACGGCGATCGTGCGCGGCACGGTGCGCGGCGGCGCTGCGTATGCGGCGCTGTTGTGCGACCAACTGTGGTTCTTGCGCGGCGGCGACATTGGATCGATCACGCCGATGCCGACGTTCTTCGAGCAGGTGGAGCAGCTGACGGATGATTCCGCCGAGGCTCGCAGGTTCCGCGCGTTCCGCGAGGAAATGCGCGCGCGGCTCGACCGCCGCGCCAACAAGTTGACTGCGGACGCGGCGCGGCTCTGCGAAGGCATGGTCGATCCGTCGCTGCAACTCGTGCGCGTTCGCGTTCGCGAGCGCGGCCTCGAGGCCACGCGCATCGTCGACCAAAAGGAACTCACGGGCTTGCAGGCCGCGGGCTCGACGATTCTGGAGCAGGCCGCGGTCACGCGCCCTGTTGTGCTGACCGCAGAGGAAGCAGAGCAAGCACGCATCGCGCAAGGCACGGTGCAGTCGGTGGAGCAACTCTGCGCCGACGTGCTCGGCCTCGATCCGAAGGAGTGCTTCGAGATCGAATACGCGTGGGTCGAGCGCATGGTGTCGTGGCTCGAACTGTTCCAGCCTGCGCTGCTCGTGCTCGGGCTCGTGCTGCTGATCCTCGAGATCAAGACGCCGGGCGTCGGCTTGCCTGGCCTGCTCGGCTCCGGGTTCTTGGCGCTGGCGTTGTTCTACAACTACCTCGTCGGACTCGCAGAGATCCCCGAGATCGCGCTGTTCTTCCTCGGCATCGCGTCGCTTGCGGTCGAGATCTTCGTGTTGCCCGGCGTCGTGGTGTTCGGCGCGGTGGGCTTCCTCTGCCTCGTCGCATCGCTGGTGCTGAGCCGCCAGACGTTCGTGTTGCCCGA
>CAIYFF010000260.1 GCA_903925435.1 uncultured Planctomycetota bacterium
ACGGATCTCCGCGGCGAGAGCGATGCGACGTTCGCGCGCTACGGCGAATCCTCGCGCGAGCCGGGGACGTTCGCCGCGAACTGCCTGCTCGCGCGTCGACTCGTCGAGCGCGGCGTGCGGTTCGTGCAGTTGTTCCACCAAGGATGGGACCAGCACAGCGGCATGCGAGGCGGCATCGCGCATCAATGCGCACAGACCGACCAGCCGAGCGCAGCTCTCGTTACGGACCTCGCCGAGCGCGGCCTTCTCGACGACACGCTCGTCGTGTGGGGCGGCGAGTTCGGGCGCACGTCCTACTGCCAGGGCCGCATGACGAAGGACGACTACGGCCGCGACCATCATCCGCGCTGCTTCTCAATGTGGATGGCGGGCGGTGGCGTCAAGCGCGGCCACGTGCACGGCGAGACGGATGACTTTGGCTACAATGTGCAGAGCGGCGGTGTGCACGTGCACGACGTGCACGCGACGATCCTGCACCTGCTCGGCGTCGACCACGAACGGCAGACGTATGCGTTCCAGGGGCGCAGGTATCGACTGACGGATGTCGCGGGGCGCGTCGTCGACGACGTGCTCGCGTGAGGCTCGCGGCAGCTGGCGATCGAGGAAATTCGGTGCGCGCACCGATGCCTCGATCGCAGTGCACGTAGGGCTGCCGTAGGAACGGAGTGTGTGCGCGTGACCCATGCCATGGAGTGGTCCGCGACTCTCAAGCCCCGAGGTGCGGGATGGCCGTGCCGGCATGCGTTCCAGTGCGCAGGTCCGGCGGCCATGAATCGCATTGACGCGACCGGATTCTTCGTGCGTAATCGGCGTCGCGCTCGGATGGACTCCCGGGCGCTGCAGGAGTTTTATTCCATGACTCGGACTCTCGTATTCGGCGCCATTCTCACATTGGCGATTTCCGCGGCTTCGGCCGCACAGACGCTGTCGATTCCGCAGGGGCTCATTGGGCCCGGCAATCAGCAGCAGGCTTCCAACAACCTCGGCCCGCGCCGCCACCAGATCATCCTGGACCGGCTGCTCGTCGGCCCTGGCTCGCGCACGTTGCAGGGGATCACGCTGCACTGCGACGAGTCGACTGCTTCGGCGGGCAATGCGATCGACGTGACGGTGTCACTCGGTTGCGTCGGCACGCCGATGCCGCAAGACGCGAGCACGACTTCGTTCGTGGCGAATCGGGGCCTCGGGCTCGCGCAGGTGGTGACCATGCGTCGCATGAACATTCCGGCGGGGCCTGGAGCGCTCATCCAGCTGCCGTTCGACAGTCCATTCCTGTACCAGTCGGGCGCTTCGCTCGTCGTGCAGTTGGACTTCTTCCCCGCGAACGTGAACCCGACCGACAACTTCGTGGCCACGCTCGACGCGCATCAGTTGTCGACGAACTACTGGGCGACGGCTGGTCGCACGATCGGAACGTCGTGCCATGGCGCAGGCTCGTGGCAGATCGGCACGACGGCGCCGACGGATGAGTTCGTGGTGAGCTACTCGTCGAACGGACTGCGGCCGGGCAACCTCGTCGCGTTGTTCGTCGGAGCGAGCGACCAGTTCTACGGCGGCATGGTGTTGCCGCAGAACTTCTCGTTTCTCGGCATGCCTGGATGCGTGATGCGCGCGTCGATGGACACGGTGTTTGTGCGCTACGTCGCGCCGGGCGCCACGCCGAGTGTCGTCGTTTCGTCGCGACTCGTTCGCGATCCCAATCTGCTCGGCGTCACGGCGCACATGCAGGTGATGCAGTTCGATTCGCTCGCGAACACGGCTGGCTTGACGTTGTCGGAGATGCGCAGCGAGCAGCTCGTCGGCGCGCCGGACCAGATCCGCGCGTTGCATCTCATCGGGCCGATCACGCCTGCCAACCCGGACGGCGTGGTCGCGTCCGCGGATCGCAACCGCACGCTCGTGTTCGACCTGCAGTGACGTAGCGCAGTGGGTGCGGCATGCTGATGCGATGCTGCGCCCGCTGTTCGCGCCGTTCCTGTTCGCTGCCGTCCTCGCCGCGCAATCGCCCGATCGCGCGGTGCGGCTTCGCGATGCGACTCTCGCGACCTGCGGATGGGGGACGGCGAAGGACGATCGCAGCGTCGATGGAATGCCGCTCGCGGTGGCGGGCATCGAGGCGGATCGCGGCATCGGCACGCATGCGCC
>CAIYFF010000261.1 GCA_903925435.1 uncultured Planctomycetota bacterium
GACGTTGCGTCGAGCACGTGCATCGCGATGTCGTTCTCCAAGAAGCGCAGCTGCTCGAGGCTCTCTGCCTCGGCGAGCCCGCTGCTCGGCAGGCCAGGGATGCGCAGCAGCACATCGCGGGTGAAGCCGTAGACGCCGATGTGTCGAAGGCGGCCGAACGGGCCTTCCTTGACGAATGGAATCGCCGCGCGGCTGAAGTAGAGCGCCTTGCCGTTCAGGCCGCGCACGACCTTGACCACGTTGGGGTCGTCGGTGCGCGACTCGTCGAGTGGCACGGCGAGCGTGTTGCACTCAGCCTTGCCGGACAGCAGTTGCAGAACCAGCGCTTCGAGGTCCTTCGGCGCAACCTCGGGCCAGTCACCTTGGATGTCGATCACCGCGTCGCAGTCGATCGTCTGCACGGCCTCTGCGCAGCGTTCGCTGCCGGTGCGCGGCGTGGGGCTCGTGCGCACGACTTCGATGCCGTGGCGGCGCGCCGCTTCGTCGACGCGATCGTCATCGGTCGCGACGAACACGCGGTCGAAGCAGTTGGCGGCGAGCGCTTGGTCGCAGGTGTGGAGGAACAGCTCTTTGCCGCTCTCCTTGAGCAGCGCCTTGCCAGGCAGGCGCTGGCTATTGACCCGCACCGGAATGATCGCAATCGCGCGGGCGCGCTGTTGGCTGCTCACTTGTCGGTCCTCGTCGCGGGCGCGCCGGGAGCCTTGCGCGCATCGTCGATCTGCTTGCGCACTTCTGGCGCAAACGAATCGATGGTGCCGGCGTGGAAGGACATCTCCGAGTTGTAGACCGCGAGGATGTAGCCGCGCGCTTCGTCAAATTCGCGCAAGCCAGGCTGTTGGTCTGCTGCGCGCAGTGGGTCCACTGCAGGGCGCGCCCAGAACCACGAGCGGTCGGGCGTCTCCACCGCGATCACCGCGCGAGCTTCGGCCGGCGCTTGTGGTGTCGCGCGCGCGAACATGCCGCGGTCTGCCAACGCGTCGAGCAGCGTCTGCAGGTCTGGGTCGCGCACGACCTTGGGTTGGGCCGTAGCGCCTGGGTCGCGGTAGACCTCGTTGCGCGATCCGCTCGACAGGTTCTGCATCGCGAACATGCGACCCTGGGCGTCGGACAGCGTGACGCGGACGCGTCGGCCTGCCTCAATCGTCACCACCCGGGGGAGGTGCGCCGACGAACTGGCGCAACCTGCCAACAGCAGCAACAAGAACGTCGGTGCGGAGCGTGCGCGTGGACCCATCGACGTGGGCAGAGACTAGCTACCGCGCGGTGCGCTACAAGGGATTGAAAGCCTGCCTGGGCGCGCCTACCTTCCGCCGCTCGCTTCGCACGCGGTTCGCTGTGCGCGAGCGATCCCGGTTCGCGTTCGCTCCATGCAGCGCGGGGTCAGCCGGAAGAGATGAGACGTGTTTCGCATTCGCACTGCGCTCGTGGTCGGTCAGGACCGTGTGACGCAGGGAGGCACCGATGAAGCAGAACGAGAAGATCCTGGTCTACGCAGTGACCGGTTTTTTGGCGGTGATCCTTGGGGTCGCCATCCTGTTCGGTAAGGACTCGACGCGCCGTCTGCCGGACGTGCGCACCGATGTCGCGGAGACTCCGAGTCTCGAAGCGCTGCTCGATCGCCGCGCTGCTGAGAACAAGGCCGTTGATGCCTCGGCCAGTGGCGGCACGCAGACGGAGCAGCCGAAGGTCGAGAACCCGGCTCAGCCGCTCGTCGCCAACGTGCAACTCGCGCCGCCGACGCCGGCAGCGCTCGTGACCGAGAAGCTCGGTCTGTCGCGCCAAGAGAACGGCTACCGCATCGTCCGCGCCGCGCGCGGCGACACCCTCGGCGATTTGGTTCGCAAGTGGTGCGGCAGCCTCGATCTGCTCGCGGACGCCCAAGGGCTCAACGAGACGATGCAGACGCTGCAAGTTGGCCAGACCGTCGTGCTGCCGTGGGTCGAGGACGATGTGATCCTCGCGGCCTACGACCGGCGCACGGCCGCCGCGGCGCCGCAGCCGACCCCGGCCTTTGCGCCGGCTCCGTCGACGACGCCTTCGGTCGTTCCGGCGGATGCTTCCGCCACGAAGACGGGTGCTGTCACCCAACCCGAAGGCTCCGCGGCAGTCGCTGGCGTCCCTGCTGCGACGCCGGCACCCGGCGCCACGCAGACCGGCGCGCGCACCTACAAGATCACGGCCAAGGACTCGCTCTGGAAGATCGCAGAGCGCGAGGTCGGCAAGGCGAAGGCCTACGCCTACGTCGAGAAGATCCTCGACGCCAACCCGAACCTCGACGCCGAGCGCCTGCGCCTCGGCCAGACGATCACGCTGCCCGCGAAGGACTGATCGCCAGGCGCGGCCGCCACGCGCGGCCGCCGCGCTGGCTGCGAAGGGCCGCGCCGCCATCGGCGTGCACAGCGGCCCCGAGGTCACTTCAGCCCGTACTTGTCGAGCTTCACGTAGAGGTTCGATCGCTGGAGTTCGATCTTCTCGGCGGTGCGCTTCACGTTGCCGCCGTTTTCCAGCAGCTTGCGCCGGATGAATTCCTTCTCCGTCGCGTCGCGGAACTGGTCGAGCGTCGCGAACGCAAACCAATCCGCGCCGCCGCCCGGCACCTGACCCGGAAGCGGCGGGCTGCTTGCGTCGAGGTCCTTGCGCAGGATCTCCTTGTCGTCGGCGAGGATCGACGCGCCTTCGAGCACGTTGCGCAGTTGCCGCACGTTGCCGGGCCAGCGCTGTTCGCGCAGCCAGTCGAGCGCGGTCTTGGAGAGTCGCTTCTTCTCGATGCTGTTGCGTCGCGCGGCCTGCATCAAAAAGTGGGGGGCGAGATCCTCGAGGTCGTCGAGTCGCTCGCGCAGTGACGGCACATGGATGCGCACGACGTGCAGCCGGTAGTAGAGGTCTTCGCGGAACGTCTTGTCCGCGACCATCTTGGTCAGGTCCTGGTTGGTCGCTGCGAGCACGCGCACATCGACGGCGATCTCGCCCTTGCCGCCGACTCGCTGCACGACGCGCTCCTGCAGTGCACGCAGCAACTTGCTCTGCATCGGCAGCGGCATGTCGCCGACTTCGTCGAGGAACAACGTGCCGCCGTCCGCCTGCTCGAAGCAGCCGGCGCGCGTCTTGTCCGCGCCGGTGAATGCGCCCTTCTCGTGGCCGAACAGTTCGCTCTCGACGAGTTCCGCAGGGATCGCTGCGCAGTTGATCGCGACGAACGGCCCGCGCGCGCGGCGGCTCTGGATGTGGAGGCGTTTTGCGACCATCTCCTTGCCGGTGCCGTTCTCGCCGGTGATCAGCACCGCGGCGTCGGTGACCGCGACCTTGTCGATGCGCGTGCGCACTTGCTGCATCGCTTCGCTGCGGCCCAGCAACTGCGTGTCGCGATCGAGTTCGCGCTTCAACTCGTCGTTCTGGGTCGCGAGCGACGCGGCCGCAATCGCGTTCTTGACCGACACGAGCACCCGGTCGCTGCCGAACGGTTTTTGTAGGTAGTCGTAGGCGCCCTTCTTGACCGCGAGCACCGCGGTGTCGATGTCGCCGTGGCCCGAAATCACGATCACCGGCAACTCGGGGCGCGCTTCCTTGATCTTGGCCAGCGCCTCGAGGCCATCCATGCCGGGCATCTTGATGTCGAGCAGCACCGCCTCGACCTCGGGGGCCTGCGCCGCCGCCACCCCAGCCTCGCCATCGCCAGCCTCGCGCGTTTGGTAGCCGTGGTAGCCGAGTGCGAAGGCTAACTCCTCTCGGATCGCGCGTTGGTCGTCGACGATCAGGACGGTCGCGGAGGGCGTGGCCATGGCGTCGCAATCTAGGTCGCACCCGCTGGGGCGCAACGGCGCATCGGCCCATGGTGTGGGGCGGTCGTCTGCGGGATTGCGGGCCGGCGCAGGGGAACGCAACGCTGCCGTGGCCTCGCTCGTTGGCGTCGCGCATCCAGAACGAGACGTGCAATCCGTCACGGTCCGCGGCGCGGGGTATCTTGTTTCGTCACCCCCGGCTAAGGGGCGTGCCCTTGACGGCATCACAGCCGAACCTAGCATGGCCCGACCCCTCCAAGTGAAGGGGCGGCGCACGGTTCCGATGCGGACTCGTCCTGGCACGCCCTCCAGGCCGCACGGTGTTGTGTCGTCTTCTCCCTCCCAGCCCGAGACCCCTCAATCCTTCGTGCATCGCAAGGAGCCACGTTTCATGGCCAGCTCGTTGTCCAAGTCCATTCTGGCGTCCGTTGTCGCCCTCGTTGTCGCTGGCACGGTCCACGCGCAGGACTCGAAGTTCCAAGAAGGCGTCAAGCTGCTCCGTCTTGGCACCCCTGAAGACCGCGCGAAGGCCCTCGAGGCGTTCCGCGAAGTGCTGAAGGAAGACCCGTCCAACGAGCAGGCGCTCGAGCTCTACCGCTCGATCACGCAGGACGAGTGGTTCTTGCTGCTGAGCCAGCAGGACGAGATCCAGAAGATTGCGGCCTCGATTCTCGAGCGCGCGAAGCTGGAGCGGAAGGAACGCTCGCGCGACGGCGCGGCGATCGAGTCGCTGGCCCAAGCTGCTTGCGCGGCCGACACGTCCTACGAGGACCGCCGCAACGCGGTGATGAAGCTCGCAGCCGAACACGGCGAGTTCGCGGTGCCCGCGATCGCTACGCGCCTCGGCAACCCGGATGACGCGGATGGCCAGGTCAATGGCATCGCCGCCCTCGTTCAGCTCGGCCGCTCGGCGGTCCTGCCGCTGATCGAGTTGTGCAAGAGCAGCAATGCGACCGCGCGCCTCAACGCCGCGGCGGCCCTGCTGCACATCGGCGACCTGCGCGCCGCGCCCGCGATGGCGATGCTCGCGCAGTCGGATGACCAGGAGAGCGTGCGCACGGTTGCCCGCTCGTTCTTGAAGAAGCACAACATCAGCGACAGCGCCGTCAGCCTCTACATCAAGGCCTCGGGCGACTACCTCGCCGGCGGCGTCGCCGCGGGCGCCTTCAGCGATGTGGTCTGGATGATGTCCGACGACACGCTGGTCGGCCGCGACGTTCCTGCGCTCGTCTACGCGGCGGAACTCGCCAAGGCGTCGGCGTTCGATGGCGTCAAGGCGGACCCGTCCAGCCGCGATGCGCAGAGCGCGCTCGCGCAGGCCAACCTCGCCGAGGCCAACCTGATCGAGGCCTCGATCGCCCAGGGCGATGAGAAGGCCAAGGAACTGGAGGGCATGGTCCCCGAGTTCAAGATGGCGGCGCTGGCCACGGGCCCGAGCACGCTGCGCATGGCTCTCGAAGCCGGCCTCAAGAAGGACCTCGCCAACGTCTCGGTTGGCGCGATCGAAGCCCTCGCAAAGGTCGAGGACCGCGGCGAACTGTCGCAGTCGTCGATGCTCGCGGCGCTCGACAGCACCGACAAGCGCGTGCGCTACGCCGCCGCGATGGCGCTCGTGAAGGCCTCGAAGGGCGTTGCAGTTCCGGCGGCCGACAAGGTTGTCGATGCGCTCGCGCAGGCTGTGACCGAGGAGTCGGTCCGCGTGGTGCAGGTGATCGGCAACGCCGAAGGCCTCGCCCAGGCGTCGAAGGAAGCGTCGGGCTCGCGCGGTTACAAGGTTGCCTGTGACGCCAACGCGATCCGCGGCATGCAGAGCCTGCTCGTCAACCCGGGCACGGACGTCGTCGTGATCCAGGAGATCCTGGCGGACGGCCTGCCGGAGGACGTGATCAACAACATCAAGAAGGACCCGCGCATGGCGAGCACCAAGGTGGTCGTCGTCGCGAAGGACGTCGAGGCCGCCACGGCGCGCTTCGAGACCTTCTCGGGCCTCGTCTCGGTGGTCGCCGGTCCGCTGACCAGCGAGTCGCTGATCGCCGCCGTCAACACGGCGATGGAAGGTGTCGGCGCTGAGCCGCAGAGCGTGCGCGCCGAGGGCTATGCCACGGACGCCAGCATCGCCCTGCTCGCGATGGCAGCCGGCAAGTGCTCGATCGAGGGCGCGCTCGGCAGCCTCGAGAAGCAACTCGACCGCGCCGATTCGGTCTCCGTTCCTGCCGCCAAGGCCCTCGGCCTCAACGGCAAGGACGCCAACCTCGGTGCGCTGGTCGCGGCCATGAAGGGCAGCGGCAGCGTCGAGCTGAAGGTCGCTTCGGCCGATGCGATCGGTGAGATCCTGGGTCGCGCTTCGTCGTGCAGCGACGAGGTCGGCCAGGCCCTCGGGGACATGCTCGGCAGCGATGCCGATATGCAGATCCGCCTCGCCGTTGCCGGCGCGATCGGCAAGGCCAAGGTCGATGACGCGCGTCGCGCGTCGCTCCTCGGCGCCCTGAAGAAGGTCGGTTCGCCGGCGGCGAACTGATCGAGCATTGAAGATCGGTTGGGTTTCCAGCCGATCCTGATGCACACGAGGCGGGGCCGCGAGGCCCCGCGATCGTTTCGGCAAGGCTGTTCGCGCAGTCGAGCCGAAGTTCGAGGCGGACCTGCGCTGGACCCTCCGGCGTGAGATCGCGCAGCGAACTGCAAGCGGAGCCGACTAGGGACTGGAAGCGAAGCCTTCTGGTCGCTAAGGTGCCGCGCCCGAAACGCGCCGATGTAGCTCAGTGGTAGAGCAACGCTTTCGTAAAGCGTAGGTCGTCGGTTCAAATCCGACCATCGGCTCCATTCTTCGCGCGGCTGTCCTCTGTTGACGGCCCCCTCGATCCAGCGGCCGCGTTGCCGCGGGTCCTCCTGCAGCGGCCCCTCGCAGCAGTGCACTTCTTGTGCTGCCTTCTTCCGAAGTGCGATCGGTGCATGGATCACGAACCCGGCGCGTGCGTTTTGCATCGCGCGCACCGACACTTCGGCAACCGGTGGTTTCTATCGACTCCGGTTCCGTGTCAGATCCCCGCGGTCATGGGGCCCAAGTTGTTGTGGGCTCTGCAAGGATGGGCTCAGGAAACGCGATGCAACGCCTCCAGTCGACGTTCTTCGGACTTCCGGTTGTGCTTGCCCTCGCCTCCTGTGGCGCGCTGCCAAAGACGACCGAGCGACCAAGTCTTGGCCTTCGCTATCGCGCTGTGGACCCAGTCGATTGGGCTGGTGATCGCACGCAGTGGCTGCAGACCACGATGGCCAAGGCGCCGGTGATGGTGGACTTCTTGAGCCCGCAGTCGAGGCTCGTGCTCACCGTCGAGAATCCCACGAAGGAGCCGCTCCAAGTTCGCGTGGGCCCGCAGTCGGGAGCCGCACAAGGTGCCGCGATCGGGGAAGTTCGTATGCAGCGCCGCGGCGGCGGCCGCCTTGAAGGATCGTCGGGCTACGCGCCGTTCTTGCCGCGTTCGCTGGTCACGGTCGATCCCGAATGCCAAGCCGTGTTCTACATCGATGCCCCGCTGGGCCATGAGCCGCGCGTCGGTGAGTTCGCCGTGATCCTGATCCAGGTGGGGCCGCGCGACGCGAAGCCTGAGCAGCGCCTCTTGCCGATCGTGGTGGGGTCGCCGCTGCGCAGCGAGTTGCGCTGACGCACTGGGGCGAGTTTTCGCGGTCCTGCAATCTTCGCGCAGGGTTCCGTAGAACGCGGCCGCCAACGTCCAGTCCCCCGCCTCATGGTGAGGACGAACTCGTTGTGCGCTTGCCCAAGACTCGTTGCATCGCGAATCGATGAACCTGAACCCAACCGCTCCCTCTCTGCTCGCTGCCGTCGTCGTCCTGTTTGGCTGCGCGTTGCCATCGTGCTCGTTCGCCAACTACCGCGCAGAGCGGACGCTCGATCGCAGCGAGTCGGCCGAAGGCCTCGCCGCATTGGCGTGTGCCACGCACAACGGCTCGATCACCGTGCGCGGCATGCCGGACCGTGACTCGATCGCCGTGTCAGCGCATTTGATCGCGCACGGCGACAGCGAAGACGAGGCGCGCGACCAGGTTGCGCAGCTCGATGTTCGGCTCGAACGCAACGGCAACGAACTCGTGATCAAGAGCATCGCGCCATCGTCGCTGACGTGGACCGCGAGCCCGACGTTCGCCTACACGATCGATGCGCCCATCGGGCTCGCGCTGCGGCTCGAGACGCACAACGGGAACGTCGATGTGCGCGGCGCCACTTCCGGGCTTCACGTTGTGACGCACAACGGCGGCGTGCGCGCCGATGTCGGTTCCGACTCGCTGCAACTCGAAACCCACAATGGGCAGATCGAAGTTCGTTTGCAGGGCGATGGCCCCGTGCACGGAACTCTGACCTCGCACAACGGCGGCATCGAGGTCGACCTCGGCCCGCGCGCGGCTGTGGTCGAGGCGTCGTCGCACAATGGCAAGCTCGACGCCAGCGGTGGTCGGATCGAGTCTCAGTCCGAGCGGCGGTTGCGTTCGGTGCACGGCGAAGGCGGCGGCGCGTTGCGCATCGAGACGCACAACGGCGCGATTCGCGTGCGGTCTGGCGGCGTCTAGCCAGCGGGCGCCGCGTGTGCGCGCATGGCGGCCACTACGATTGGCCGCGGCGCTTCGGATCGCGGCGATGTTGTCGGAACGCGTGCCACCGTTCCCACGCGGCATCGTGCCGCTTTGCGATCGCTTGGTACCAGCGCCATCGCAAGAGCCACACGTGGGCCCGGTGCTTGATCGGCAGGTCGATCAGGCTGAGCGCCACGAGGATCATTAGCCAGCCTTGTAGGATCGGCAGGACCAGGCCCGCGATGCCGAGCAGCAAGAGCACGACGCCGAGCGCGTTGCGTATGACTCGCTTGCCGAACGAGCGGTCAGGGTCCTCGCGCGGCGGGATTGTGCGCTGCGGGCCGCGAGTGGTCCTGGAACCGGTCATGGGGCGCAGTATCGCGCGCCTTCGCCCAGGATTCCTGGCTTGCTGGGGCGGAGTGCTCCCTTCGGCCGCTGGCGTATTGGGTCGCGTTGCGGGCATGCTCTAGCACCGATGCTCGGTTGCATTGAAGTCGCGGATGCCTTCACGGCGTGGCAGTGGATCGCATTCGCGTGCTGGGCGATCACCGAACTGCTCGTCGTGATCTTTGTCTGGCGCGTCGTCGCCAGCGGCGGCGCTCCTGCAAGCACGCTGCTGTGGATCGTCGTGATCCTCGTGTTGCCGTACGGCACGGGCCTGTTGCTCTATTACCTGTTCCCACGACGGCTGCAGCGCAAGCGGTTGATCCGTCTGCGAACGAGCCAGCAGCGTTGGCGTGAATCCGTCCGGTCGCGGGATGGTGATGCCCAGGTTGAAGTTCCTGGCGAAGTGCATGGCCGCGGCCCGATGTGTCGATTGCTCGCGGGAATCGCGCCGGAAGGCCTCACGCGCGGCAATCGCGTGAGATGGCTCGCGTCGGGGGCGGACTTCTTCCAGAACGCGGCGCTGGCGATCGAAGGCAGCCGCTCGTTTGTGCATCTGGAGATCTACATCTTCCGGCCGGATGCGACCGGCTTGCGCCTGCTGGAGCTGCTGGTCGCCGCCAGGAAGCGCGGCGTGCAAGTGCGCTTGCTCTACGACTCGTTCGGCAGCTTCGGCCTGAAGGCGCGGCATCTCGCGGCGCTGCGCGCTGCCGGCGGCAAGGCCGAGCCCTTCATGCCGCTCTTGTGGAAGCGGCGCCCGTTCACCGTCAATCTGCGCAGCCACCGCAAGATCCTCGTCGTCGACGGCGAAGTTGCGTTCACGGGCGGACGCAACGTCGGCGATGAGTATGCGAACGACCGGTTCGGCAAGAAGCGCAAGTGGCTCGACGCGATGGTGCGCGTCGAAGGCCCCGCGGTCGCGGCGATGCACGAGATGTTCGCCGAGAACTGGTTCTATGCGAC
>CAIYFF010000262.1 GCA_903925435.1 uncultured Planctomycetota bacterium
ATCGACCGCGCGGGCGTTGCGTTGCTCGGCGCGGTGGCGTTGCTCGCGATGGGATCCATCGAACTGGGCGCTGCATGGCAAGCGGTCGACGCACCGACGATCTGCTTGCTGTTCGGGCTGATGCTCGTGTCGGCGCAGTTCCGCTTGTCAGGCTTCTACGCGCGCATCACGCGCGCAATCGCTGCGCGTGACGGCGCGCCCGAACGCCTCTTGCTGTCGTTCATGACCGCAAGCGGCGCGCTGTCGGCGCTCTTGACCAACGATGTGGTCTGCCTCGCGGTGGCGCCGGTCCTCGTCGACGTATGTCGTCGCCGTTCGCTCGATCCCGTTCCGTTCCTGCTCGGGCTCGCGGCAGCTAGCAACGTGGGATCCGCTGCGACGATCCTCGGCAATCCGCAGAACCTGCTCATCGGCGAAGCGCTCGACGTCCCCTTCTCGCGGTATCTGCTCGATGGCGGCGTGCCTGCCGCGATCGGGCTTTGGTTCTCCTGGTGGGTCCTGCAGCGTTCGTACCGAGGTCGCTTCTCGCGCGATTCCGTAGGCATCGGAGTAGACGACCTGCCCTACGACCCCGCGCGCACGCACAAGGGCATCGCGATCCTCGCGCTGTTCGTCATCGGCTTGCTGTTCTGCCCGCTGCCCCGTGGCGTGCAGGCGCTGGTCGCTGGAGCCGCCGTGTTGCTGTCGCGCAAGACCGCCACGCGCGACGCGCTTTCGCTCGTCGACTGGCCGCTGCTCGCGTTGTTCGCCGGCTTGTTCGTCGTGAACGGCGCGCTCGAACACGCAGGCCATCCCGCTCGTTGGATCGAATCGCTCTCGGCATCCGGCATCGACATTCGCGATCCCAAGGCCCTGTTCGCGGTGACGGCGCTCGGCAGCAATGTCGTCTCGAACGTGCCCCTCGTGATGTTGCTGTTGCCTGCAGCGCAGCATCCGCAGTCCGCCGCGATCCTCGCGCTCTCGAGCACGCTCGCTGGCAACCTGCTGCTGATCGGCTCGATCGCCAATCTGATTGTCGTCGAGCAAGCGCGACGCCTTGGCGTCGAACCGCAGCGCGGAAGCTGGACCGCAGTCCACCTTCGCACCGGAATCCCGATCACGATCGGCACACTTGCGATCGCCGCGATGTGGCTGTGGTTGCGCACAGCCGTGTAGTTCGCAATGTCGCAAGTCCGCAACGTCCTTCACGGTTCCTTGCCTGCGCCCCGTGCGAACTCTGATCAGTCCGGCCACACTGTCTTCTGCGATGCACCACGCAACTGACCGAGCGACGGATAGAGCCACGTCGCGCCGCGAGTTCCTCCTCAATGCCGCAGCCCTCGCAGCAGCGACGCCGCTCGCGGCCTGCGCAGCGCTAGGCCGCTCGACTCCTCAAGACCCGTTCACGCTCGGCGTCGCATCGGGCGACCCAGACTCGGAGAGCGTTGTGCTGTGGACGCGGCTTGCAACCGAGCCCCTCGCCGACGACGGCGGCATGGACGATCGAACGGTCGAGGTCACTTGGGAGATCGCCGAGGATGCGGCGATGCAGCGTGTCGTGCAGCGCGGGAGCGTGCTGTGCACGAAAGCGGAGGGACACTCGGTCCACGTCGAAGCACATGGCCTGCCGAGCGGCCGCTTCTTCTGGTATCGCTTCTTCGCCGATGGCTTTGCGAGTCCGATCGGTCGCACGCGCACGATGCCAAAGCAGGGCGACGCGCAAGATCGCATGGCGTTCGCGCTCGCATCGTGCCAGAGCTACGAGCAGGGGCTCTTCACCGCATACGACGCGATGGCGCAAGACGAACTCGACCTCGTCGTGTTCGTCGGCGACTACATCTACGAGTATGCAGCCGGCGTGCAGGGCAAGGTGCGACAGCACCACGGGCCGGAGTGCACCGATCTCGAGCAGTACCGAACCCGCTACGCGCAATATCGAACGGATCCGAAGCTGCAGGCGATGCACGCACGCTGTCCGTGGCTCGTCACCTGGGACGACCACGAAGTCGACAACAACTACGCAGGCGTGCACCCAGCGAAGAAGGGCACGACGCAAGCGCAGTTCTTGCAGAGGCGCAAGGATGCCTACCGCGCGTATTGGGAGAACATGCCGCTGCGTCGCAGCGCGGCGCCGAATGAGGATGGCATGCGCCTCCATCGCCGCATCGACTTCGGCACGCTTGCGTCGTTCTTCGTGCTCGATGCGCGTCAGTACCGCAGCGACCAGCCCAATGACGACAAGCCGGCGCCGCTCAATGCCGCAGCGCTCGACAACACGGGCACGATGCTGGGCAAGGAGCAACTCGCGTGGCTGCAGGACGGCCTTGCGTCGTCGCACGCCACTTGGAACGTGCTCGCGCAGCAAGTGATGATGGCGATGGTCTCGATGGACCTCACCAAGTCGGGCGCGGAGCGGCCGTTCAAGATGGACCAGTGGCCCGGCTACGCGCACGAACGAATGGAGTTCCTGCGATTCCTCGCCGATCGCAAGGTGAAGAACCCCGTCGTGCTCACCGGTGACATCCACTCCAACTGGTGCAACGAGCTGCGCGTGGATGATCGCGATTCCACAGCTCCCGTGGTCGCGACAGAGTTCGTCGCGACATCGATCTCGAGCGGCGGCGATGGCGCGGATGCGCCCAACAACCTTGCGGAGCTGCTCGCAGCCAATCCCTGCGTGCGATTCCACAACCAACAGCGTGGCTACATCCGCTGCACCGTGACGCCCACGGAGTGGACCGCGGACTACGTCGTGATGGACCGCGTCACGAAGCCCGGCGGCAAGGCCTCGGTGCGCGCGACGTTCATGCTGCGCGACGGCAATCCGCGCGTGGCGCAGCGCTGACGAGCGGCGGCGGCGCCTCGATCAGACGTCGCCGTCCTCATCGCGCACCGTCGAGTCGCCTTCTTCCTGCTCGTTCTCGATCTCCGACAGCTCGGCGCCGCCAGCCGCGAGCAGCCGCCTGCGCAGCCGCTTGTTCTGCCGCCGCAGTCGATCGTTGGCTTGCTGCAGCCGCCCCACCTCGTCGATCAACATCTCCGCTTCGCCGGCAGACAGCGCGACCGACTCCTTGCCTTCGCGCAGTTGCGCGCGGATCTGGCGACGGAGTCGAACTCCGGCCTCATGGGATGCATGGCTCATGGCTCCTGCCTTACTGGATCGAGGGCACGACGAGAAGCGCGCCGAATGGCTATCCTCCGCGCCCCCATGCTGACTGCCGAACTGCTCGCCGCCGTCGACCGCGCGTTGTCGCGCCGCCAAGACCTGCTGCAGCGATTGCGAAACGAAGGCACCGACGCAGTGCGCCTGTTCCACGGCATCGCCGAAGGCGAGCCGGGCCTTTCGATCGACCGCTACGGCCCGCTGTTGCTGCTCCAGACATGGCGCGCGCCGTTCTCGCACGACGACGCGGAAGCTCTCGGCCAGCACGTGCAGGCTGCACTGGGTGAGTCGCTGCACGTCGTCGCCAATCACCGCCTTGGCTCCGGCAAGTTCGGCGCGCACATGCCGAGCGAGGTGGCGTTGCAAGAACACATCTGCAAGGAAGGCGGGTTGTCGTTCTGGATCCAGGCGCGCCATCGCGGGCAAGACCCGTGGTTGTTCTTGGACCTGCGCCAAGGCCGCAGAGCCGTTCGGCAACTTGCCAAGAACCGGGTCGTGCTCAACCTGTTCAGCTACACCTGCGGCGTCGGCGTGACCGCGTCCGCGAGCGGCGCGCTCGAGACGACGAACGTCGACTTCGCGCAGTCGGCCCTCGAGATCGGCCAGCGCAACGCGCAACAGAACGGCATCCAGGGCGCGCGCTTCTCGACGGTGCAGTCCGATTGCATCCCAGTGCTGCGCCAACTCGCGGGGAAGCCCGTGCTGCGCCGCGGCCGCGACTTCCGCTTCGTGAAGTTCGAACCGCGCCAATACGACCTCGTCTTCCTCGACCCGCCGCGCTGGGCCAAGGGCCCGTTCGGCGCCGTCGACGTCGTGCGCGACTACGCATCGCTGTTCAAGCCTTGCGTGCTGACGCTCGCAGAAGGCGGCGTGGTGATCGCGACCAACCATGTGCCCGAGGTGTCGGCCGTGGACTTTGCGCAGCAACTGCGCCGCATCGCCGAGAAGGCGGGCCGCCCGCTGCGCGAACTCGACCTGCTGCCCGTCGACGAGGACTTCCCCGCCTTCGACGGCAAGCCGCCGCTCAAGGTGGCCGTGTGCCGCATTTGACTCCGCCGCACCGCGCGCTCGCGCCGCAGCGTGCCGTTGGCTAGGTTGCGCCGCCCGCAATTCGGGTCGTCCGATGGACGCCTCCGCATTCTGCGGCAACCGCACAAGACACCAAGAGAGCTATCCGCATGCACCGCATCGTCCTGTTCACAGCCCTGCTCCTTGCAGCGTGCTCTGGTGATTCCAAGCCAACGAACGACACGACCAAGCCAGCGCCGAGCGCCACCGCGCCTCAAGGCCAGCAGCCGCAGAACGGCCCAGTCGAAGTCACGTTGAGCGTCGATCCCAACGGGATGGACGTGGTCGACCTGAATGGACTCGTAAAGCCCGACTCGCCAGCAGGGCACCGCATGGAGCTCGGCAAGTGGCTGTTCTTCGATCCGCGCCTGTCGAAGAGCGGCAAGACCTCGTGCAGCACGTGCCACCTGCCAGACATGGCATGGACGGATGGCAAGCAGCTGTCGACCAAGGACGATGGCACGGTCAACAAGCGCCACAGCCCGACGCTCGTCAACGTCGGCTACTGCGACAAGCTCTATTGGGATGGCCGTGCGAATAGCCTCGAAGCCAACGTGGTCGCCGCATGGAAGGGCCAGATGAGCGCCGACCCACTGGCCGTCAGCAGCGTGCTCGACAAGATCCCCGCCTACGCCGAGAAGTTCCGCGCCGCGTTCCAGACGAATGCGAACGAAGAGAACATCGGCAAGGCGCTCGCAGCGTTCGTTAGCAGGATCAAGGGCGAGAAGTCGGCCTACGACCGCTACCTCGCGGGCGATCAGAACGCGCTCACGCAGGACCAGAAGGCGGGCAACGACCTGTTCATGGGCAAGGCCGGCTGCGCCGTCTGCCACATTCCGCCGTTGTTCACCGACAAGAGCTTCCACAACACCGGCATCGGGATGGACAAGGAGAACCCCGACCTCGGCCGCGGCGCGCACGTGAAGGACCCGAAGCTCAACGGATACTTCAAGACGCCGTCGCTGCGCGATGTCGCAAAGACCGGCCCCTACTTCCACGACGGCAGCATCGCGACGCTCGAAGAAGCGGTGAAGTTCATGGCGTCGGGCGGCCGCGACAATCCGACGAAGTCGCCGCAACTGCTCGACCGCAAGCTCAGCGACGGCGAGATCAAGGCGATCGCCGCGTTCCTCACGGCGCTGACGAGCGAGACGAAGTTCACGCCGCCCACGCTGCCGAACTGAGCTGCGCGTGCGATGGCAAGACTGCGGCGGCACGCGCCGCAGTTCGCATCAGAACGGGAACAGCGCGCCTTCGATGCGAAGCTCGCCGTCCCAGCGATAGCGACTCTTCTGCGCGTGGCCGCCACGGCGCGCGATCGTGACGAACAACGGGAAGTCGGCTCGCGGGTCCGCGTCCTGCACGACGTAGCGGCCCTCGTAGACAGCGCGATCGCCGCGCGCATCGGGAGCCAACGAAGTCTGCAGCATCGGCACGCCGACGCGCAGGCGACCGATGTCGAACCGGACTTCGCAATCCGGCGTGCCGACCGCGACCACTTCGACGACTTCGCCGCTGCCGACGGGCCCGTCCTTCGAACGCACGAGCGAGACGACGGACAACTGCGGCGCGAGCTGCGAACGCGCGGCCTCTTCCGAAGTGCCGCCGAGATCCATCGCCGCGTTCCGCGCGACCGAGCGCGTGAGATCGGCGAGGACGTTGCCCGACAGTCCTTGGACCGGGGCGCTCAACGCAGAGCTGTAGCCCGTCGGACCACCGCTCACGCCGCTGCCGATCGTCTCGGTGCGTTCCGTCGAGAACAGCTGCGCGCCGCTGCGATCCAGCAGCCGCAGCGACAATCCGACCTCCGCAGTCGACTGCACCACGTAGTAGGAGCGGTTCCAACGCGTGACGTCGCCGAACACGACGCCATCGACCTGCAGCGCACGCGCGATGTCCGCAGCGCGCGACGGATCGCCCATCGTCGCGGCATCGAATCCTACGTGCGCCAGCAACGTGTCGCTCGCCCACGGCTCGACGACGTCGAACTCGCTCTGCCGCAGCCACGCGACGACATCGCGTCGCATCCACGCGGACACGGCATCGCGCTCGGGCAGATTCGATCCACCTTCCAACGCGAGGACCTCGCCCACTGCACCCAGCGACTTGGTCAGGAACCCATCCACTGGCGCAGACGCGCGGAACGGCACGACCGCGACGCGGAAGCCCATCGCGCGCAACTGCGGCAACCGCGGATCCTCGACGCGCGCGACCTTGGCGCCGGTGCATGCGGCCAACGCGAAGGCAGCGAACACCGCCGAGGCGCGGACTAGGAGCGAAACCCTCATTGCTGCCCTCCGATCGTGGACGAGGACTCGGCGCCGAGTCCGTTGCGCGAACGGATCACCACGCGGCTCGGAGCCTCGGGCAACTCGACGGTCGCCTGGTAGTAGCCGCTGGCTCCTGCCATCGGCACGCCCTGCAGCGGCCCAACATCCACGACAAGCAGCAGCCCTTCGTCGCAGCGAGCCTCGATCTTCGTGCGAACACGTCCAGGTGCTCCGCCGGCCGACGCGAGCTTCCCTTCGCGCGCCATCGGCGCAGCAGGACGCTCCGCATGCTCGCCGCGGTCCGCGTCACTCGGCAGCGCCGCGGCAACGTCCTCGACGAGCGTGTCGATCTTGCCCAGCGACGCGGCGCTCGTTCCGTGCGCACCTTGCGCCAGCAGCTCCGTGATGACCTGGCCGCTCTTCAGCGCAAAGCCACCGAACTCGCCCACCGAGTGACTGGCCTTCCACCACACGGACTTGTCCTTGGTCACGATCTGCAGCGATGCAGAGATCGCGTGGCGACGCAGGGCGATCGCATTCCAGTTCGTCTCGTCGAAGGAACCGATGTGCAGGATCGCGTCGACGCCGATGCGAGTGGCAATCGCTGGAATGGCCTCGAGGTCGATGCGAAACGCGTCGGGATCCGTCATCCGACCGGTCTCGGACAGGACCCGATCGACGTGCTGGGACTCGACGACCGAGAACCCATGCTCGCGCAATCGGGCGACGAGCAGCCCACGCGCCAGTTCGCGCTCCGCGAGCGAAGCCGTGCCTTCCACCGGCAGCACCGCGAGGCTGTGCGGCGCGGGGACGCGCGCATCCAAGCGATGCGAAACCCCGGAGCACGACGCGAGCACCGACAGC
>CAIYFF010000263.1 GCA_903925435.1 uncultured Planctomycetota bacterium
GAAAGGACGCCGATGCGCTGCTGCTCGCGCAGCTCGCCGACAAGGATTGGGAAGTCCAAGAACGCGCCGCCGAGTCGTTGGGCAAGCGCAAGACCAAGGCTGCGTTGGAGAAGCTCGTCGACTTCGCGATCGACGGCGAGATCGCGCGCGTGCGCCGCGCCGCGGGGCTGGCGGCCGGTCAGGTGGATGCGGTCGCTGCGTCCACTGCGGTGTGGAAGCGCTGCAAGGGCAAAGAGCTCGTCGTCGCGCAAGAAGCGCTCGCGTTCGTGCTGCGCGGCCATCCGGGCTTCGCCGAATGCGCCGAGTTGCAGAAGCGGCTGTTGGACACGGCAGCGCCCGTGCGCGAGTCGGCGGCCGCCGCGTTGCTCGAAGGCGCTGCGGACCGCGCGCAGGCTTTGCGTGCGTTGCTGGATTCGAGCTACATCGCGGTGCGTTGCCGCGTGCTCGACACGGTTGCTGATGCGCCGCGAGTAGAAGACCTCGATCCGCTCGTCGAAGCGTTCGGCGGCGAAGGCCAGAACGAAGTGGTGGCGCGCAGGATCTTCCGCGCGCTTGCTGCCGTGCTCGCTCACGGCGATGGCGATCGTTCGCCGCGCGCGATCGAGGCGTTGAAGAAGGCGGGGACCAACGGCATCCAACTCGTGCGCCGCGCGCGCACGCTGCCGCTCCTCGTCACTGGCAAGAACCCGGTGCTGCAGCCGGCGCAAGCGGTGGACTTGCTCAAGGCGGTCGTCGCCGCACCGGACGGCGCAGTGCGCGCTGCGGGGCTCAAGGCGTTGCGCGAGATCGGCGGCGAGGCAGCGGTCGCCGTTGCACGCGAGCGCATGGACAAGGAGACGGACACGCGCGCGCTGGTCCAACTCGTCGAGACGCTGGCGGCGATCGACGGCGAGCGAAGCGAGACGTTTGCGTTCTTCGCGACAATCGCGAAGGGCAGTGCCGCGTCGTCGTTGCGCGAGCGTGCGATCGTCCGCCTCGGCAAGAGTGGCGCGAAGGACGTCGCGGACACACTCGCCGCGTTGCTCTCCGATCCGGAATGGCGCATCGCGTGCGCAGCGGCCGTGTCGCTCGGCAAGACCGACGACGACGCAGCGTTCCAGCCGTTGCAGAAGGCCACCGTCGCTGCCGATTGGAAGCTGCGCGGCGCCGCAGCAATCGCATTCATGCACTGGAGCAGGCCCGAAGCCGTCGATCCGCTTATCTCGTTGCTCGCCGACGCGAGCCCGCTCGTCGCGCGCACTGCGCACGCAGCGCTAGGTTCGATCTCGCGCAACTACGACATCAAGCCGGACGCGAAGGCGTGGCGCGCATGGTGGAGCACAGCGAAGGGCAAGCACGACTTCACCGACCGCGAGGCAGCAGCCGCCAAGCAGAAGGCCTATGGCTATGCGTCTGCGCCGACGGACGTCTACTCAGGACTCGATGTGGTGGTGCTGCAGTCCGTCGGCATCGACCTCGATGGCGGCGACCACATCGAGAAGCTGCTGTCCGAGCTCAAGGTCGCGCACCGCACGACCAAGCCCGGCAGCGTGCTTGCGGCCAACGTGCATCCCGAGGCGATCTTCGTCTCCAACTGCTGGGGCAAACTCGACGACGCCGACATCGAGCCGCTGCAGTGGTTCGTCGTGACGGGTGGTTCGCTGTTCGGTTCGTGCTGGGCGTTGACCGAGACGATCGCGCGCATCGAGCCAGGCGTCGCGCAACTCGCGCAGACCACGGATCAGGTGATGGACAACGTGCGCGCGCTGCCGTGCAAGCAAGGCAGCTCGTTGTTGACCGGCGTGTTCCCGCCGCAGGTCGTGCCGATCTATCGCCTCGAAGGAGCGCATCTCATCCAGGTGCTCGATCCCGAGCGTTGCGAAGTGCTCATCGACAGCCCCGACGCCGCGGAGCGCTGGGGTTGCGGCAACCTCGCGGCGTGGTTCCGTTGCGGGCACGGCGTGTTGTTCGACTCGGTCAACCACTTCGACCTGCAGGGGCTCGCGCAAGGCGGCGAAGCGCTCAAGGACGATCGCGACCGGCAGGCCTATGCGGTGGACCACATGGGGCTCACGCTCGCGGACTGGCGCGCGTCGCGCACCGCGGGCTACTGGAAGAACCCGCAGAAGTCCGCGCAGAACGTGCCGGACCTTTCGGCCTTTCGGTTGCTGACCAACTTCGTGCGCAGCAAGCGCATGGGTGAGTACTGACCGTTCCGTCGATTGCGCGGCTTCGCTGGAAGTGGTTGCCCAAGGCTTTGGCAACTGCGGCCGGCCGCGCTCGCCGCTGCGCTTGGCGACATTCCTTTGGGCCGGGGCGTTCGAGCCCGCTGGAAACACAACCGCCGCCGTCCGTAGCTTGTCGCCATGCAAACCAAGGCCCTCGTCTCGATCCTCGCGTGCGCCGCGCTGCTGTCTGGCTGCGTCGCCGCCATCGGCAACTCTGGCTACACGATGTCCCGCCCGAAGTCGTCGCTGCCCCTGTTGGAGCAGCGCGCAACCTCGGCCCAGCGCATTGTCGACCTGCGCCAGAGCCAGTTGGACGAACTGCGCGCGAGGTCGGCGGCGGCCGCCGAGATCCGCGCAGCCGAGATCGCGCTCGAAGAAGCCCGCCTCGCGCAACTGGACTGCCAGCTCGAAGTGCAGAGCGTGCGCGAAGGCAAGAAGAACGACTGAGCTGGGCCTCGAGGGCGCGCTTGGCGTCTGCGCCGGACCGCCGCTACGGTCCGCGCCGATGACCGCCGCCGAACTGCCCACCGCGAACGCCTGCGACCTCGCCGTCGTGTGGGCCTACCGCCGCACGGGCAAATTCGCGTTCCACGTGCTCACCGGCGCGTTGGAGTCGGCGCCCGATGTCGCGCACGTGCCGATCACGTTCGCCAACGGCGTTGACGCGGTGTGCGCGGCGATCGACGAAGCGCAGCGGCGCGGAGCCCGCGTGCTCGTCGGCTGGTCGTTCTATTCGCCGGACTTCGCGGAGATGACGGAGGAGCTTCGCGCGGTGCGCGCGCGGACTTCGTCGCAGGGCGTGCTGCATGTCTGCGGTGGTGTGCACGCGTCGGCGGAGCCGTTGCAGACGTTGCGCGCGGGCTTCGATCTCGTCGCGATC
>CAIYFF010000264.1 GCA_903925435.1 uncultured Planctomycetota bacterium
AAGTGATCGCTCGTCGGGCCCGCACGGTCGGGCTCGCGCGGTAACTCAGGCGCCGCACGACGGCGCCGTTTCGTTCTCAGGGCTCTCGATCCTTGGCCTGCGAACTTCCTCGCTCCGCACGGCTTCTGTTCGCCTGACAGAAGCCCACGCACACCGAGGAAGTCGGGCAGCCTCGTAATCACTGGCCGCTGCCACCCGTCGCTCCGCCGCCGGGCAAGTGCTCCTGCAGCAGTCGATCCAGCATCGTGCGCGCCGTGAGGCTCAGCGTCGGCATCGCCCGCATGCGTTCGCCGAGGCGGTGCACTGCGTTGAGGTGCCCCTGCCGCGCCAGGTTTTCGACGGCGAGGACGACCGCCGCGAGGCGCTGTGGATCTCCGCCGATGCCTGGATCGTCGAGGGCTTGCGACACCGCCGCCTCGCCGAGCGCGTCGGCTGCTCGCCCCGTCAGCACGAAGAGTGCGCGCAACCGGACCTCGGCATCGGGGTCCGACGAGAATGCGAGCCGCGCGACCTCCAGCCCCTCTGCGCCCTCCGCGAAGCCTGCGCCAGCGACGAGCAGCGCACGCACGCGCGGCGTGACGTCGCTGCCGAGTCGCTGCTCGTACTCCGTCCGCACGAAGCCCGGCTCCCGTTGCGCGAGCGTCAGGAACGGCGCCGTGTCTTGGCCGACGATCTCGGCTGCCTGCGTGATCACCGAGAACGCTGCCGCGCCCGGCAGGTCGGTCGCCGCGGCCATCGCGATCGCGCGCGCCAACTCTGCATCGCGCGTGCGCCGCAGGTGCGCGAGCACGACTTCTCGGCAGCGGTCGTCGAGCACGAGGCGCCGCGCCGCGGCCAGCCGTTCGCTCGCGTTGCCGACGTCGAGCAGCAGCAGCGCGAGGCTCGTGAGGTCGCGCGATGTGCGCGCCCCGCTGCGTTGCAGGTTGTCCCACAGCGTCGACAGCAACTGCACCGCGATGTCCTGAGCAAAGCGCCCTTCGCCACTCGCGGCGATGAGGTCGAGCACGAGGCGCTCGTGCGGCTCGCCGAGGAACGGCTTGCCGACCAGCAACTCCTTGCCGAGCGGCTCGGCGAGGTCGGGCCGCGCGAGCATCGTCGTCAGCGCGCCGTTCGTGAGCGCATCGAGTGCGCTCGGGTCGGCTGCGCCATCGAGACGCCGCTGCATGCCGATCGTCAGCGCGAGTTGCAGCACGTTCTGACGCAGCATGCGCGGCAGCCCAGGCGCGGCGTCGCCGATCGGCGGCAGGTCGCCAAAGGCCTGCAGGCTCTCGGCGTCAACGTCGACGAGGGCGCGCATCATCTCGCCAAACAACGCGCGCGTCGCTTGGTCGTGCTCGGCCGCAGCATCGTCGTCGCCGGCTTCCTTTGCTTCGACTGTCGACAGGCCCAGTGCAACTAGCTCGTCGATGTAGTCCGAGAATGCGCGAGCTGTCGCGGTTGCGCGCTTCGCATCGGGCATGGTGCGCGCGTGCGTCGTGTGTTGGCTCGCGTCGCCGGACGCCTCGATGGCGCTCGTCGCGAACGTCATCTCGCGCTCTTCCGTCGTCCCTTCTGAGCTCGTTGCAATTGGGCTCGGGCCCAACGCGGCGATGCACGCTGCGAACGCCGCGGCGGCAAGCCAAACGTGACGATGCCTCCCCGCGCCCCGCGTGGGGGCGCGCTCGTGTTGACCGTGTTTCATGGCTCGTGCTCCGCCTCAGATCAAAGGGCCGAGAATGCGGTGTCGATGCACCCCTTGGTCGTCATCAGCGGCAGCGCGCTCGCGTTGACGATCGAACGCAGGTCGCACGTGCTGTTGAGGTTGAAGAGCAAGAACCAGTGCGGCGTGCAGTCGAAGTAGACGATCTGCTCGCTGACCACCGCGTAGTTGTCCGCGAACGTCGCCTCCTTGGTCGCGACGGCCTCGTGGTGCGTCGGCGTCACGACGACGCACAGCGGGCACTCCTTGCGCGCGCCTTGCAGCGACACGCCCTCCACGTCGAGTCGGAAACCTGAGTCGCACGCGCGCGCGACGCCCAGCGTGGTGCGCGCGGGCACTTCGACGGCCTTGGTCTTGGGGCACGCGTTCTGTGCGTGGGCCATCCCAGCGGCGAGAACGGCGGACAACAACGGCATCAAACGAACGGACATCGTGAGCTCTCCTCTTGGCCTTCTGCGATCCCTTCGCGCGCCGTCCCTCGGCGCTTCGCGGTCGCAGCGGCTAAATGCACCGATGCTTCGTTTGGTGACGCACGACTTCAAAAATCCGCTCGCGAGCCGCGGATTGTCCGTTGCTGCCACTTCGTTGCGCTCGTCAGCGATCCGCGACGCGTGCGCGCAGTTCGTCGAGCGCCGCCTCGATGCCGCGGTCGACGGAGCCCGGTCGATACTCGAGTTCGACCGCGGCCTTCTCGCTCGAGTACCACAGATACCGTGGAGCGAGGCGCAAGATCTCGCTCGTGAGCGGTGGCCTGGTGCCGCGCACGGCTTCTAGCGCGCGCACGACGGCAGCAGCGCTCCGCACCAAGAACCCAGGCGGCGACCATCGCGGCGCCGTTGTGCCGGCGATCTTGGCGATGCGCGCAAACAGTTGGCGGCCCGTCAGGTTCTCGCCGCCGAGGATGTAGCGCTCGCCACGACGGCCGCGGTCGATTGCTTGGATGCAGCCTCGGCAGACGTCGAGCACGTTGGCGACGTTGATGCCACCCGGCGGCGCAAAGCGAATGCGCCCCTTCAGCAACGCTTCCATCAGCGATCCATCGGACTTGCGGCGATCGCCTGCGCCATACATCGACGGCGGATTGACGATCACGGCGTCGAGGCCGCGCGCTGCCGCGGCTCGCACCGCATCTTCGCCAGCGCGCTTCGTGTCGCAGTAGCCGATGTCGAGCGGGCCGAAGTTGTAGGGCGACGATTCGTCGAGGACGTCTGGTCCATCCGAGTAGCCGACCGCGGAGATCGTCGACATGTGCAAGAACCTGCGGACGCGCGCGTCGAGCGCGTGTTGGCACAACCGCTCGGTCGCGTCGACGTTGATGGCCTGCATCGAGGCGCGTTCTTCGCGGCGAAACGAGACGATTGCCGCAAGGTGCACGACGACGTCGGCGCCGTGCACGCCGAGGCGCAGCACGTCGTCATCGGCTTCGTCGAGCGAGCCCTCGATGCGCTCGTGCTCGATGCCGCGCAAGTGCGGCAACTCTTGTCCTTTGCGCACGAGGCAGCGAAGTCGCCAACGCGCAGCGAGCATCGGCGCGAGGTTGGCGCCGACGAATCCGCTCGCACCGGTCAGGAAGCAGACGGGTTGCACGGCGACAACTTAGGTCGCGGCGCGTCAGCCGTCGACGACGCAGCTTGCGGCGCGTTGCGCCCATGCCGTCGCGGCTTCTGCATCGTGCGCGACTCGAGCATCCGCTGGCCGCGTCTCGTTCTGCGCACTGTGGCTCACGCAGGTCTGGCGAGATTGCCGATTCACGACTCATGCTGCGATCCCATCGACGTCATCTCGACGTCGCTCGCAGCGCATTGCGAACCTGATGTTCGAGCTCGCGTCGATGCTTCAGTCCGGCTTCTTGCGGCGCGTCTCCGTGCGCCTCTTGGGCGTGACGTTGCTCGCGCTGATGCTGCCGTTCTTGCTCGGCGTCGTGTTGCTGATCCGCGCCGAGCAAGGCCGTGTCGAACACGATCAACGCCAACGTTCGGCTTGGATCGATCGCCACTATCGACAAGAACGCGATGCTGCTTCGCGGCTCGCGGAGCCAGAGCGTTCTGCTGCGCTGCGGCGCACCGAGTTGGTCTATGACCGCGACCTCTACGCGATTCGCGTCGACGCGGAATTGCAGGCGGAGCAGGCGACGCGCGAGATTCAGATCGGCGCCGGACTGACGCTGCTCAGCATGGCGCTGCTCGTCGTCGCGGCGGTTCGCTTCGCGCATCGTCGCATCCTGCTCGACCGCCTTGGCAACCTCGTGCAGGTGAGCCAGCACGTGAGCGGCGGCGACCACTCGCATCGATGCAGCGTCGGCGGGCGCGATGAGCTGACGGTGGTGGCCGAGAGCATCAACACGATGCTCGACACGATTGCGCGCAGCCACAGCGAGCTCGAAGCGCGCGTCGCGTCGCGCACCGACGAATTGCGCGCGGCGGTGCAGGCTGCGGAGCGCGCCGCGGCGACGAAGGGCGAGTTCCTCGCGGTCGTCAGCCATGAGATCCGAACGCCGATGAACGCGGTGTTGGGCGCGTCGGAATTGCTGCTGGAGACTTCGCTGTCCGACGAGCAACGCGAGTTGCTGCAGACGGTGCGCAAGTCAGGCGAGATGTTGCTCGACCTGATCAACGACGTGCTCGACTACAGCAAGATCGAGGTCGGCAAGATCGAGATCGAGTCGATGCCATTCGACCTCGAAGCGGAAACCGAGACGGTGGTGCGCGTGTTCGAGGAAGCCGCTCGTCAGCGCGGCATCGAGTTGCGCATGGAAGTCGATCCCGCGCTCGATCGCATGGTCGTGGGCGATCCGATGCGCCTTCGCCAGGTGCTGATGAACCTGCTGTCGAACGCCGTGAAGTTCACGCCGACCGGCAGCGTCACGCTTCGTGTCGGCATGGACGAGAGCGCGCGCGACATGGTCCGTTGCACCGTGGAGGACACAGGCATCGGCATTCGCGAGAAGGATCGCGTCCGGCTGTTTGCTGCGTTCGTGCAAGCGGACGTCTCGACGACGCGCAAGTACGGCGGCACTGGTCTTGGCCTAGCCATCTGCAAGCGGTTGGTCGAGATGATGGGCGGCGTGATCTCGGTGGCGAGCACGCCGGGCAAGGGCACGACGTTCACGTTCACGATGCGGTTGCCGCGCGTCAGCGAGGACCAGCGCGTCGCAATGGCCAATGCAGCGGGTTTGCGCGGCCGCCCGGTGCTGCTCGTCGGCGACGATGCGGAGCGCATGCAGTTGGGTTCGCGCGTGCTCGAGGACTACCTCGCGTTGGTGTTGCGCGCGCGCTCTTCCGAGGAGCTACGGCAAGCGGTGTCCGGCAAGGGCAAGCCGGAACTCATCGCGCTCGCGCCGCGCAACGACGAGGAAGCGGCGGAGCATGTTGCGGCGCTCGCTGGCTCGTCGATTCCGGTGCTGCTGATCGGCGGCGCGAAGCTCGGCGACGGGCTCGCGTTCGCGGTGCGCAGGTTGCCGGCGCAAGTGCGCCGCGGCGCGATGCTCGGTTGCTTGCAAGAACTCTGCGGCATTGCGGACGACGGATCGCGTCGCTCGAGCACGCAGGCAAGCAAGTCGCTGCCGAAGCGAAACGCCCCGCGGGTGCTCGTTGCAGACGACAACGAGATCAATCAGCGCGTGGTCGAGGCGATGCTGAAGCGGTTGGGTTGCGAAGTGACGATTGCGAGCGATGGCGTCGACGCGGTGACGCAGTGCGCTGCGCGCGACTTCGACCTCGTGCTGATGGACTATCAGATGCCTGGGCTCGATGGTCCGGAAGCTGCTCGGCGCATTCGTGAGGACGAGCAGCAGCGCGGCAAGGAGCGCGTCGCGATCGTCGCGTTGACCGCCAATGCCGGCTCGGACTTCGAGCAGCGCTGCGAATCCGCGGGCATGGACGACTTCGTCACCAAGCCGATGCAGCGTTCGGATCTCAAGCGCGTCATCGACGCATACGCGAACGGCGCGCGCGACTGACCGAGCGTTGCTTCAGCGCCAGATCAGCTGCTCGATCATGTCGATCGGGCCGCGGCATGTCATCGAGTGGCAGCTCACGCAGCCCTGCACCATCGCGTTGTATGCCTGCTTCGACGGCGCTTCGTCGAACGCCTTGACGGACGCGAGGTATGCCTTCGCCATGCCGTCAAACGTCTCGTTGCGTTCTTCAGGCTTGCTCGCCCAGCTGCAGCGAATGCGACGGTGGATCGGCAGCAGAGTCTTGGGCACGCCGCCAGACTGCATCGCGGAGCGCGCGGCTGCGAGGTCGTCGGCCATTTGGCGCATCACGTAGGACAGTTCGCTGTCGCCGTTGGGATTGCGCGACGACTTGATCGGATGCCCTGGGCTGCCGGGGATCCCAGGCACGAGCGGCGCAGTGAAGTCGCAGTCTTCGTAGAGCGGCGTCAGCGTCGGCAGCGACGAAGGGTCGTCTTGTGGCGCGGGGCTCGGCGACTGCGCGCAGGCAACGAGCGCGATGGCGGCAAGGAATGCAGCGAGGGTGCGGTTCACGGCGAGGGATCGTGCGAACCTCGGTTGTGCGCCGCAAGTGGGCGATCGACGAAGCGCGATCCTCACCGTTGCTTCTCGCCGCGCGCGTTCGCGGGAAGCCGAAAGTGATGGAGCAGCTTCGCGACCCAGGCAGCTGTGCCGAGCAAGAATGCGCCAAGAAGCACCCATTGCGTCCAGCCTGGAAGCGCGTGTTCTTCGCCGCGGCTTGCACACAGCGAGATGCGCGTTGTGCACGCCATCAGCGCTTGCGCCATGGCGCCGATCCACGCGAGTTGGTCGGCGAGCCAGGCTTTGGTCGCGTCGCGTCGTTCGGGTGCGAGCCACCACTCCTTGTGCGGCAGGTTGATGAGCGAGTCCGGTGTGCGCAAGAGGAGCGGCCAAGCCGCAAAGAACATCAAGAAGAACACGCCATGCAGCGCCGTCATCGTCGCGGCGAACGCTGGGCGGCTCGACCAGCCATCCACGCTTCCCGCAGCGTTGAAATGCGAAGCGATTCGATCCGGCATCGAGCCGTACGACGCAGCGATCTGCCCCATGCCGACGGCAGTTGTGAGAACGAGCGCCAGCAGTGAAGGTCGGCTTCGCATGATTCCGATGACGGAGGCGTGAGGATGCGCGCCAACGCTGGCGTCGCTTCGCGCGCACGCTGCGCACAGGCCGCCGTCCTCGCTACCGCCATCATGAAGTTCTCGCGCCTCGCCGTCTGCCTCGCTGCCCTTTGCGCCGTCGCTCCTGCTCAGGTCAAGTCGCAGGAGCAGCTCGTTGCGATGCGCGAAGAGAAGCTCAGCAAGACGGTCTTCGGCCGCGCGGAGTGGACCGCAGACTTCGCGGCGGCGAAGAACCAGGCCGCCGAAACGGGCAAGCCGATCCTGGCCTACTTCACGCGCAGCTACGCGCAGTGCGGTCCGTGCGACGCGATCGAGAGCGGCCTGTTGTCATCGCCGGAGTTCGTCGAGTTCGCCAAGTCGGTGGTGTTGTTCGTGCACTGCACGTCCCATGTCGAGGGCGATGCAAACCCGCACCTTCTTCGCGAGAAGGGCTTCGTGTCGTATCCGACGCTGTGCTTCATGGACGCAGACGGCAACGTGACCGTGCGCGCGCCGCAGCGCGACGTGGCGGGTCTTGCCGCGGTTGCGTCGCGGCTCGGCGAGTTGGAGCAATTGCGCGAGCTTGCGGGCGAGGGCGATGAGGACGCGATTCGGCGACTGCTGTTGTGCGAGGTCGAGTTGGGGATGCTGACGCGCGCGCAGATCCTGGAGCGCAGAAAGAACGTCGAGCTCGATGAGGCAGAAGGCGCGCTAATGGTAATTGTGCAATAGGTTGTTGTGCCCAATCTATTTGACCACTACCA
>CAIYFF010000265.1 GCA_903925435.1 uncultured Planctomycetota bacterium
AGGTCGAGCAGCAGCACACGCTCGCCTCGGAGTGAGAGCCCGTGAGCAAGGTGGATGGCGGTTGTCGTCTTGCCGACTCCGCCCTTCTGATTGGCCAACGCGATCGAGCGCATACTCCCTTGACGATCTAGCCTGGGTTCGCGAGCCTTGGGCTTTACCTGCTGAGTCTGCAGCAGGGAAGCACCTTCCTCTGATGCCTGTGACAGCATTCCTCCGACTGGTCCGGCTTGAAGCCGCCGCTGCCACGATGCAGGTGGGGTGGTTGCCTTGGATCGTGGGGGCCGGGTTTGCCCTAGCCGCTTTGATTCAGGAACCGACTTTCTTCCGAACCCAGGGGCTAGAACTTGCGTGGCCAGCCATCGCCGGAGCCCTTGATGTAATTGCCTTAGTCTTTGTATATCAGACACTTACAACTACATCAGTAAGTCGGTCGCACACCGCCGCAACTGTCTTCGGGACCTGGCTTTCGAGCGCCCTCGTGGCAAGCAGCATCATCGCGCTCGCCACCATCTATGATGCCACCGGATTCCCACAAGCAACCGGGTTCGCCCCCCTCTGGCTGCTCGCGAGGTTCGCCGGTGTCTGGCTACCCATCCACGCTTTCGTTGCGGCGGAACCGATCCGCCGGTGGCCGTTCCTCGCGAGGTTTCTTGCGGCAGTGGTGGGCTACCTAATGCAGGCGAGTGTGCTTCCTGCTTCACTGCCCGCCCTAACCCTCCCCTTGATCCTCACCGGCGGGATGGGGGCTACCTTTGCAGTTTGCCTGCTACTGCGTGGGCACCACCCTTCCTGACAAGGTCGACAGGCCCCATGCGCATTGCAGTTCTCGGCGACATCCACGGCAACCTCGAAGCGCTCAGCTCCGTCGTCGACGCAGCGCGCAAGGAGGGCGTCGATGAGTGGGTACAGGTTGGGGACATCGTCGGTTATGGGCCGGAGCCTTCCGCATGCATCGATGTGGTGCGCGACCTCGGCTGCACCGTGTGCCTTGGCAACCACGACGCCGCGGTGCTCGGCATGCTCGACACCGCCTACTTCAACTCCTACGCGCGCGCGGCGATCGAATGGACGCGCACACGCATCCGGCCGGCGGACTACGACTACCTACGGTCGTTGCAGCTCGTGGTGCAGAAGCAGGAGTACACCGTCGTGCACGGGACGCTGCACATGCCGGACTTGTTCGGCTACGTCGTGAGCCAGGTCGAAGCGTTCGACTCGCTCAAGCTACAGACCACGCCTCTGTGCTTCGTCGGCCACTCCCATGTGCCGGCCATCTACGTGCAGCGCGGGCCGCGCGAGATCGACTGGATCAACCAATCCGAGATCGACTACCAACTCCCCGCAGGCCAGAAGGCGCTCGTCAACGTCGGCAGCGTCGGCCAGCCTCGCGACGAAGATCCGCGCGCGGCCTACGCCATCTGCGACACCAAGCGTGGCTCGATTGCGATTCGGCGCGTGCACTACGACATCGCGTCGGTGCAGAAGAAGATCCGCGACGCAGGGCTCCCGGACATGCTCGCGCACCGACTGGCGCTAGGCGTCTGAGTCGGGCAATAGGTATGCGCTGCCGACGGCGTCGGCGACGAGCAACCCGTCGGCGGTGAGGCGAATGCGCGTGCCGATTCGCTCGATCCAGCCTGCCCGCGCATGCTCCTCGAACACTCTGCCCAACATGGGCGTCGCGTCGATGCCAAGGCGTTGCTCGATCGCGCGCACGTCAATGCCGTCTGTGCGACGGATGCCGAGCCACAAAGCCTCGCCGAGCCGCTGCGACTTGGTCAGCGTCTCCGCGCTCGCTGCAGGCGTCACACCTTCCAGCGCTGCGCGGGCCCATGCTTCGATCGGCTTCAGGTTGGTGTGGCGCACGCCACAGCGATGGCTCGATGCGCCCGGGCCGACGCCGACGTAGTCACCCTGCAACCAGTAATGGTCGTTGTGCAGCGAAGGACCGCCGCGACCCGCGAAGTTGCTCACTTCGTAGGCCGCAAAACCGTGCGCTGCGAGCTTCGACCGCGTGTGCAAGAACATGGCGCGGTCGGCATCCTCTTCGACCGGGACCACGCGGCCCTGCCTGAGGTCGCGATGCAACCTCGTGCCCGGCTCGTAGGTCAAGCTGTAGCACGACAGATGGTCGGGCTGCATCGCGAGCGCCTGGTCGAGGTCGCAGTCCCACTGATCCACCGTCTGTTGGGGCAAGCCGAAGATCAGGTCGATGCTCGCGTTCTTGGCGCCTGCGCGACGCAGTTGCAGAAACGCGTCCTTCGCTCGGTCCCCGGTGTGCGCGCGATCCAAAAACTTCAGCCTCGCGGGGTCGAAGCTCTGCACGCCCATGCTGAAGCGCGTGACTCCGCCTTCGAGCGCGATCGACGCCTTCTCTTCGTCGATGCTCTCGGGGTTGGCTTCCATCGTGACCTCACTCGCGGCGCGCAAGTCCACGTGCCGAGCCAACGTCGCAAACAGCTCGCGAAGCCGATGCGGGGCCAAGTGGCTCGGCGTGCCGCCACCG
>CAIYFF010000266.1 GCA_903925435.1 uncultured Planctomycetota bacterium
CCACGACCCAGCGCTCATCATGCGACACACGATCGACGAGATCGCAGCCATGTGGAACTACGGCCTGCGCGGCGTGCTCGCGGGCCCCGATAGCGGCCCCACGCTGAGCGCGGCGCTCTTCGTCCTCGTTCTCGTCTCCGCGATGGTGTCGTGGACGCGTCGATGGAAGGCCGCATTGCTGCTCGCGATCGGAACGGGCTCATACCTGCTGCTCGTCGCCACGACGTTCTTCACGTGGGAGCGGTTCTTGCTTCCCGCGTTGCCGCCGATGCTCGCGATGCTCGCGTTTGCCTTGGTGCGCGGCATCCCACGCATGGTTGCGATCGGCAACGCGCATGCGTTTCGCTCGCGGCTCGCGATCGCTGCGCCTGCCGCCATTGCGTGCGCGCTGTTGTGGAGCGCTTGCGTCGGCGCCGACACCCTCGCGCGGCAGCAGCCGTTGCGCGCCGTCGAAGTCGCGCGCGAACTTGCGCAGCAGACGGGGAGCGATGTGGGCATCGTCAGCAACTACGGGTTCCTGTCGCGCCATTGCCCAGGTAGGCACCATGAGATCTGGATCGGCAGCGATCCCGGCATCTCGATCGCAACCCAGCGCCCCACGCAGGGCGCCTGGCACTGGCTCATCGCAAGCCGCACAGGAATGGACGACGCCGCATGGCGCGCGCTCGATGCGATCTCCGAGCCGTGGCTTCAACGCGTCGTCGACGAGCCATCGGTGCGCGCTTGGCGCGTCATGATGTGAGCCACGCGGCGACGGTTGGCGTAAGCCCGTTGCGCACGCGCTCGTGCCGGGCTTGCCTATCCGAATGCCCGCGATGCCACCGCTCACGCAACAGCAACAACTCGCCTTCGAACGCGACGGCTTCACAGGCCCGATCGACGTGCTGGCGAAGGACGAAGTGGCGCGCGTGCGCGATGCGGTAGCAGACCTGATCGCCCGACTCGACGAACTCGAGCCGCAGCTCTACGAAGTCGAACGCGCCTACACCGAGCGCAAGGGCGAGGTCGTGTGCCACTTCCTCGGCGGATGGCGCATCGATGCGACGCTGCGCGCGTTGATGTTCGATCCGCGCATCACGGCGCCGTGCGCGCAGTTGCTCGCGGTCGACCGGCTGCGGTTCTGGCACGACCAGGTCTTTGCCAAGCCACCGCGGCATCCCGGCGTCGTGCCGTGGCACCAGGATTATTCCTATTGGACGCGCACACAGCCCGCGTGCCATATCACCGCCAACCTGATGCTCGACGACGCGGACCTGGACAACGGCTGCATTCAGTTCGTCCCAGGAAGCCATCGCTGGGGCCTATTGCCGAAGCTGCCGTTTGACGCGCCGCTCGATGCGATCCGAGAACACCTGCCTCTTGGCGCGGTCTTTGCGCCAATCGCCGTGCCCGTGCGCGCGGGCCAAATGACGATCCACCACAGCCACACGTTGCACGGCAGCGACCAGAACCGCTCAGACCGCTGGCGCCGCGCCGTCGTGTGCAACTACATGGGCGCGCACGTGCGCGTCGCGGATGGATCGACGCCGCTGCTGCGCGGCACAGCGCCGATCGAGGAGGGCAAGGTCGTGGAAGGAGAAGCGTTCCCGATCGTGTGGGAAGCCTGAGCGATCGCTCAGCGCTTCCTTGCGACGATGACGACCATCATGGGATCGAGCTGCTCCAACTGCATATCGCGGTAGGGGCGCACGAATCGCGCTCGCATCGCCGCCGTCACTCCAGCAGGTTCGCGCGGCGCAAACTGGACCACCTCAAAGCCCTCGCCCTCGAACAGCTTCACAAACTCATGCGCGCGAAGGCGGTTGCTCTCCGCCACCATCTCCGCGCCCTCGGATTCTGTGAGGAAGTCGAGCGTCCCGCGCTCGCCGCCATACCGACGATGGTCGGTGAGGTCGATGTTGTGCACCGAGAAGCCGCCGGGCTTCGTGATGCGCGCCATTTCGCGGATGCCTCGACGCACATCTGGGATGTGCTCCAAGAACGCATTGCTCATCACGACGTCCGCTTCGCCATCCCCAATGGACATGGCATAGATCGAGTCGCGGCAAAAGCGCAGTCGTTCGTGGTCCACGCCGTCGGCTTCGCCGCGGCGGAGTTTGGCAAGATCGAAGGATTGCAGGTTCTTGAGCACCTGCTCGCGCGCAATCGTTCGATCCCATGCGATCGAACCACTGTCGAGGATCATTTGCGCCGCGACATCCGCAAGCGCCATGACGGCCTTGCCTTGGTCTTGCACCTCGTCGAGGTCGACGCCAATGCCGCGTTTGGCACCGAGCGCCAAGAACACCATCAGCAAGCCGAGCGGATTGACGCCGCCGCAGCCGAGATCGACAAAGGTGGCACCCTCGAGCGGCAACTTCGCGCGCACATGTGCGTGGAGCACGCCATACAGATCGAGATACCGACGCCGCGCGAAGCGGTTGTCGTGGAAGTCGAGCGCAGAGCGGAAGGCGAACTGCAATTGCGCGCCAAGCCACCCGAGCTTGCTCCCCTGCCAGCGCCCAGGCTCCGCGGCAAGCCGCGACAGCAGCTCCATTCCGATTTGCCAATCCGAGAACTCTCGCAGCCCAACCTGGGCCTCGGAACGCAGCGAGACCAGCGCACCATCAGGCCGCGCGAGTCCCGGCATCGCGGACGCAGAGGGCAGGCCACCCTGCGGCCCTGGGGCTGGAGACTTGGTCTTTGGCGGTTTCTCCATGGGGCTTCCGACAAGCCTCGCCGTAGCGAACCGATGTTGCCAGTGGCGCGCGCCGATTTGCTGCAGCCAAGTCCCCCAACAGGCTGAGCCGAGCGGCTGGACGGCTCCTCAGGGCGCGGTTTCGCCGCGGACGAATTGCACCCACGCCCGGATCTCTGCCCTGAGACCTTCCGCCCG